>CALWMT010000086.1 GCA_944382045.1 uncultured Enterocloster sp.
GGATGCCTTTGTTCCTTACCACGATCATGAAAAGGGATATGAGACCTTCTTAAGCGCCCGCCGGGTAAACATTCGCCCGCCGGGCATACGAAAAAACGCCTGTCCTCCAGTAATTCTGGAAGGGCGGGCGTTTTTTGCTGCTGTTCGGTACAAGCGTTGTGCAAATGCTCCCTAATTAATCCCCTTTCTCCCTGAGGCGCACCTTGTTCCTGGCGCTTCTGCGCCGGTCGTCCTCCAGGGCCGCGTAGTGGCGTCTGGTGGTATTCACATCCGAGTGCCCCAGCACATCGGCCACCAGGTAGATGTCGCCGGTCTCCCGGTACAGGGTGGTGCCGTAGGTGCTCCGCAGCTTGTGTGGGGTGATTGGCTTTAATGGAGCCACAGTCCTGGCGTATTTCTTCACCAAATTTTCTACGCTGCGCACGCCGATGCGCTTTTTCTGGAGAGAGAGGAAGAGGGCGTCCTCGCTTCCCTCAGCGGGGATTATGTGGTCCCGCTCCTCAAGATAGCTGAGAAGGGCTTCCTCCACCTCCTCACCAAAGTACACGGTGACCTCCTTTCCCCCCTTGCGGTAGATGCGGATTCCCCCGTTCTTAAAATCAATATCCGCAATATTGAGTCCCACGCACTCGGAAACACGGATGCCTGTGCCCAGCAGGAGAGTGAGGATGGCCAGATCCCGGACCTTGGTCTTGGCGTGAAATTCCTGCTGCTTTTTGGTCAGCTTATCTCCCCGTTCCACCTCGTCCAGGAGAAGAGCCACCTCGTCCACATCCAGACGGATTATCTCCTTGTCGTGGAGCTTAGGAAGGGTCACACGGGCCGCCGGGTTGTTGTTCAGGCGCTCATTGCGGTAGAAGTAGTTGTAAAAGGTGCGGAGAGAGGAGATTTTCCGCATAATTCCCCGCTCCCTATTCATCACCTCATGATTCCTGTCATTGAACCGATACTTCAAATATTCCATATATTCCTCCAGATCGGTGGAGGAGAGATGGTCCAGATGTTCGAGAGTGATGTCCTTTATGTCAACCTTTGCCAGGGCCAGATTTTCCTTGTGAAGAAACTCAAAAAACACATGCAGATCGTAGGCATAAGCAATCCGCGTCCGAGAAGATGTTCGAGGCTCAATGCCCCTGAAAAAATCCGCACAGAAGGGCGGAAGCTCCCGGATGAGCTCCCGCAGACGGATTATATTTTCCTTGTCAATTTGTTCGTGATATGCTAAGCTGCTCATGAATAAACCATAACTATTCGTTAAAGTTGTCTTTTGCGAATAGTTGTTCCTGTCCCTCCCTCGCTGCGAAATCCCTTATCAGGTGCCCCAATTGACAATTGACACCGGCATCATACACTGGTCCGCAGAATTCCCTGCAGAAATCCAGCCGCCTGCTCCTCGTCGCTTCCCTCTATCTCTAGGATCAGCGTGTCTCCCTGGTGGGCACCCAGATTCATCAAAGACATAATATTTTTTCCATCTGCAGATTTTCCGCCTTCTACGGAAAGACGGACCTGGCTTTCATATTCTGACGCCGCGCGGCTGAATGTAATGGCATTCCGCGCATGCAGTCCCAGTTTATCAGAAATTACATATCTGTACGTTATCATTCGCAATCATCCTTTGTATTTTTATACTGCTTATGCTATATCTTACCACAGCATCCAGCCTCGTGGCAAGTACTTGACATTTTCCTTACATGCCAGATAAAATATTATATAACCGTTTAGGAAAGGATTTACAAAACCCATGAAGCTGCAGCTCCTTTTAAGCCTGACCCGCCAGGCCATCGACAACTATCATATGATTGAGGACGGGGATCATATTGCGGTTGGACTTTCCGGCGGCAAGGACAGTCTGACTCTCCTGTATGCCCTCCATTATCTGAAGCGGTTTTACCCGAAGAAATTTGAGCTCTCCGCTATCACCGTTGACCTGGGCCTTGGAAATATGAATATGGAGCCGATCCGCGCTCTGTGCAAAGACTTGGGCGTGCCCTGGTCTGTTGTCCATACGCAGATAGGCCCCATTCTCTTTGATGCCAAAAAAGAGACAAATCCCTGCTCTCTCTGTGCAAAAATGCGCAAGGGAGCCCTCAACCAGGAGGCAAGGGCCCTGGGCTGCAATGTAATTGCCTATGCCCATCACAGGGACGATGTGATTGAGACTCTGCTCATGTCCCTCTTTTATGAGGGCCGCTATCACTGCTTCTCTCCCATCACCCAGCTGGACCGAGCTGCGCTCACGATCATTCGGCCCATGATTTATGTGACTGAGGCCAATGTGATCGGCTTTAAAAACCGCTTTCAGCTCCCTGTGTGCAAAAATCCATGTCCTGTAGATGGGCACACAAAAAGGCAGTATATCAAGGATTTGATTAAAAATCTGCAGAAGGAAAACCCCTATCTAAAGGACTGCCTTTTTCATGCGGTCTCCCAGGGAAGCCTTCCCGGCTGGACGCCGCAGCCATAGCTGCCTCTCAGACGCCGGGACCTGCTGCGCCCGGCCCTTCACTTGCAGAGCTCTGTGTCTCGGAAGGCGCAGGCGCCTTCGGGGCTTCCTCCGAGACGCCTGGCTCCGTGCTTCCGCTGTCAGAGACACCTGGCCCAGAAGTGCCGGGGCCATTCTCCCCGGTCTGACCTGGCCGGGAGGACTGCCCGGCGGAGCTGCTGTTTCCTGCGTGGCCGCCTGCACCTGGGCCTGACACACCCGGTCCTGCCTCTTCTGTCTCCTCGCGGGATGGCCGCTCTCCCTTGCCAGGACTGTCCTCCGTGCTCTGTCCGCCGGGTCCGGACACTCCCGGCCCATCCTCTTCCTCTTCTGTGCTCTCGGATTCCTCTTCGGATTCCTCCGCGGTTTCCTCCTCCGATTCCTCCGCGGACTCCTCCAGAGACTCCTCCGTGCTCTCCTCCACGCTCTCGGCAGCTACCGTCTCTGTCTCTGCGGGGGCCGGCTCCGTCTCAGGAGGCTGTGCCGTGCCTGTGCCGGAGGAGCCTCTGGATCCCGAGGAGCCTCCTCCGCCAGACGGGGCAGCCTCCCCCGCCTCATAGAGTCCGGTCTCCTCAGAGATACGGCTGCTTATCTCCCGCACAGCAGATGAAGGGCTGTAGGACACATCCTCCCCGTAGAGGAACTGATGCAGCAGAATGTCATTGCTCTCCAGGGTGGTGGCGATCACGCAGTCCATCCTGCCCACACGGGCTGTCTGACGGGAAAATGGGAACCCGCCCGTCTCTCCAATATAATATTTATTCATATCCCGAACCATGGGAAGCAGATCATCCACGCCCACGCTGGTGGATATCTCGGAAATTACCAGTCCTGCCAAGGAGGTGAGGGTGGATACATCCGCCTGCTTTGCCTTTTCAAGGGCCAGGCTTACCACCTTGCGCTGCCGCTCCGTCCTCTGAAAATCTGTATCCATCAGGCGCAGGCGGCTGTAGGCCACTGCCTGCACGCCGTCCAGGTGATTCATGCCCGCCTGGCTCAGGTGCACGGATGCAATACCCGTGGATTCAACGGTTTCCGTGATAAAGCTGTTGATATAGGCAAATTCCGCGTCGGTAATTTCCAGGTCAATGCCTCCCAGCACATTGATGGCCTCCGCCACTGTTTTCCAGTTAAAGGCCGCATAATCGTCAATCTCCAGGTCAAGGTTCTCCTCCAGGGCAGCAACCGCCTGCTCATGTCCTCCCTTAAAATAGGCCTCATTGATTTTATGATAGGTCCCCTCGGAATCAATCTTTAAATATGTATCCCGGAAGACGCTGACCAGCTTAATCTCACCGGTTTCGCGGTCAATGCTGCAGATCATCTGCACATCCGCCAGAGCGTTCTTTGTGTTTCCATCCCGGCTGTCCAAGCCGAATACGGCCACTGTCCAATACCCAGTGGGACGGTTAAAAAGCATCCATGCAGCCCCGCCAAGGATACAGATGAGAAGTGCAATCAATATGTATTTTAAATGGCCGCCTTTTTTGCCGCGCCTCTGGCGCTCTGTTCCCGGCCGGCCGGCCGCTGTCCCCTGAGATCTGCGGGCGGATGCCGTTCCCTGCGGCCTGCCCGCTGATGCTGCCCCCTGGGATCTGTTTGCTGATGCCGTCCCCTGCGGCCTGCCCGCTGATGCCGTTCCCTGGGATCTGTTCCCGGATGCCGTCCGCGGTGCCCGCTGTGCAGACCGGCTGGACGCCGTGTTTTTCGCCGGCCTGTACGTGCCGCGCCCCGCCTCCCCGTACTCCTCCTCATAGAAATACGCGTCGTCCAGCTCATTCTCCTCCGAATATGCATGGGTACGGCCGGAATATCTCCTGCTGTCAGCAGCAGGCCGTCTCCCTCCGTCAGCAGACGCATATCCCCTGGCACCATCGGCAGCATGCCGGGCCTGGCGCCTCCTTCTCATGCGCTGAAGCTCGTCGTCATTATATCCATTCATCCGTTCACACCTCTTCATCCAGTAATCTCCGGTAAGCCGCCCAATCAGGAGTCACCAGCGCCACCTCCACATTATTGACCGTCCCGCTGGTCTCCTGGATGCATACCATTCTCCCATCCTCGTACCAGCCCAAGAACATCACCACATGGGCCTCTGGACCGGTCCGTATGCAGATATCTCCAGGCAGGAGCTCGTCCCTTGCCACAGCCTGTCCTGCTGCCAAAAGGGTGCTGGTGCTGGAAGCACCCGGGCTCCGGCCCGTCACAGACCAATACACCCAGTTAATCCATCCCGAGCAGTCCAATCCCTTTAAAATGCGCCCGTCTATATCCGGCTGAACCACCGCGCCGAAATCATTTCCCGTATATCCCGGCCGGCTGGGCTTGCCTCCCCAATAGTAGGGGATCTTCCCCACTGACGCGAGGGCATAGCGCACAATATCCCGGCGCTGCTGTCCTGCCTCCTGAGGCACCAGCTGCATATACACATCGATATCCGCAGCAGACAGCGGATTGTATGCAATGAGATCTGCGGCATTCAAGCCGTACGCTTCATACCAGTCCTGTTCTAAAATAGCCTCTATCAGGCCCATTCTTTCGCTGTCCCACTCCCATCCTGGGCCATCCTCCTCCGCAGAATCCAAAAGCACTGCCTGAAAAAGGTTGGATTCTCCCTCTGTTCCCAGTATGGTGACCGATATCGTCAAATCCACATGGCCCTGGCAGCCCTCCTCCCTGGCACGTCCTGCCTGGGAGGCGCTGGCTGCATCCAGCGAATCGCCTGCACTGCTGGGGGAGGCCTGAGAAGCCGCATCCTCGCTCCCACTCTCAGCTCCCGGTCCCCGGACTCCATCCGTATTCGGCCTTGCTGCCCGCAGAATCCCCTCCTGCTCGTCCGCATCGTCTTCCGTCTCTCCGGCCGCTGCCTCCAGCTCGTCCCTGCCGTCCGGCGCGATGCTCCCTGATCCGTCTTCTGCTGCTTCATCCCCCGCTGAGGTGCGCTCCTCCGAGGCCGCTTTCTCCGCGTCCGAAAACTCATCCGGCTCCTCCGATGCGCCCTCTCCCATCAAACGGCAGCTGCCGTCACAGTAATACACATCGCTCATCTCCGCCTCATAGCTGTGAGAGGCATCCCAGAGAAGCCTGCTGTATCGCTCCAGCTCCTCCTGTTCCCTGAGAATTCCGTAATCATAGAGCACACTGCACATCGCCGTAACGGACCTGGCATTCGAGTACCCTTGGGAAGCCAGCCCGCTGCCGTCATAAAATTGAATCGAGGCTTCCTTAAACTCCTGAGGCACAGAGGCTCCGCCCTGAAATCCATGGATCTCAGGTCCTAGGAATGCGGCAGCCTGCTCTGGGGTATAATTATACAGATCGTAGATACCAGATATCCACCGGGCATCCCGTTCCGCCAATTCCCGGTACAGAAGACCCGCCAGGCTTTCCGATACCTGGGATGTATCCGCCCCATCCGGGTAGACATAGGCCAGGCTGAGCTGGTCCGGCTGGGCTATGGCAGCATCCGCATACTCTGCCTGGGAGGCAGTGGCATAGGGCTTAAATAAAAAGGAGGGTGTGGCTGGGCCTGTCTGCTCCGGCATCTCCTCCTTCTGGAGCACTACTGACACCGTATCCTTCTGTGCGCTCCTTCTGCCCGCAGCAAATGAAACGGCGCCGCATATAATCAAGAGAAGCATCACCGCGCAGACAGAGACTTCTTTTGGGTGGGATCGAAAAAATGTGGACAGCTTCCGCATATATAACCTGCTTTCGTAAAATAGTAGGCGGACTGGCGCCTTACGTAACTATTCAGGACGGCGCATCCTTTCCCGCCGTCCTGAACAGTTACGTATATTATAGCATAGGGCGGGCACAAAATACAGACGCAATCTCTTACGGATTTTTTAACGGTTGACGCATAAAAACCTGTGATATATAATAAATGCAATCCGCTTTCAGGAGGGGCGGAATTCCAATAGCAGAGCTATAGCGCCATGCACCTTACGGATCGTGACAAGTAAGGTTAACGAGGTGGAGAGAGAATCGAAATATTCGGCGGGTGCTCTCCCATGGGCCCGGACGTGTTATGTCCTGTGAAATATGCGGGCAACCGCAAAACAAACGCAGGGCAGCCGGTGCAGCAGCGCGCAGCGCGCGCTTCGTACATTTCCAATTAAAAATAGAAAGGCAGATAAATCATATGTGTGGAATTATCGGATATACCGGGCCCCTGGAGGCCCGAAGGATTCTGTTGGACGGCCTGGCAGGCCTGGAGTACCGCGGCTACGACAGCGCAGGGATCGCCTATTTTGATCAGGACTCCCAGCTCCGTCTGGTAAAAACCGTGGGGAAGGTTGCAGCCCTGCGCGAGATGGTTTCCCATGACAAGGGGGAGCTCTCCCACTGCGGCATCGGGCATACCCGCTGGGCCACCCACGGGGGCGTCACCGACGCCAATGCCCATCCCCACCGCTTCGGCGCCGTCACCCTGATCCACAACGGCATCATAGAAAATTACCGCCAGCTCACCGAGGAGTTCTGTCTGGAGGGACGGCTGAAATCCCAGACAGACAGCGAGGTGGCCGCCGGTGTGCTGAATGCGCTCTACGCGGACTGCGGGCGGGATCCCCTGGCTGCCATCCGGGACTTTACAGGCAGGCTCTCCGGAACCTATGCCTTCTGCATCCTCTTTGAGGATCGTCCCGGCGAGATCTACGCGGTGCGAAGGGTCAGCCCTCTGGTGGCTGCCTACACCCACTCCGGCTCCCTGGCCGCCTCGGATCTGACCGCCCTCATCGCCTACACTCGGAAATACTTTGTGGTGCCCGAGGGCACCATTGTCCGCCTGACCCCCTACAAGGTGCGGGTCTATGACGAAAGCTTCAACCGGGTGGAGCCGGAGCTCATGGAGGTCAACTGGAACATGGATGCCGCCATGAAAAATGGGTTCCCCCATTTTATGCTCAAGGAGATCCATGAGCAGCCCGAGGCCTTAAAAAATACGATTCTTCCCCGGATCAGCCAGGGAATCCCGGACTTTTCCGCGGACCACATTCCCGACAGCCTCTTTGCGGCAGCGGACCGGATCCAGATTATTGCCTGCGGAACCGCCATGCACGCGGGGATGTCAGCCCGCGCCCTGATGGAGCCGGTGCTCCGCATCCCGGTAACTGTGTCCATCGCGTCGGAATTCCGCTACGAGGAGCCTCTGATTGATAAAAACACCCTGGTCATCGTCATCTCCCAGTCCGGTGAGACCATCGACACCCTGGCGGCCATGAGCCTGGCCCAGTCCAGAAAATCGCCGGTGTTAGCCATCGTGAACGTGAAGGGCTCCACCATTGCCAGGGAGAGCGACTACGTGCTCTACACCCACGCCGGCCCGGAGATCGCCGTGGCCAGCA
The DNA here is from genome assembly GCA_944382045.1 of uncultured Enterocloster sp. Classification (GTDB taxonomy): domain Bacteria; phylum Bacillota; class Clostridia; order Lachnospirales; family Lachnospiraceae; genus Enterocloster. The sequence continues at coordinate 7,834 of CALWMT010000086.1, forward strand.
CCAAGGCCTATTCCGTGCAGCTGGCCGCCCTCTACATGGTCTGCTGCCGCATGGCCCTGGTGCGGGGCAAATACACCCAGGAGGAGGCCCAGGAATTCTTAAAGGGCCTCCTGGATGCGATTCCCGCCATGGAGGCCATGATAGAGAAAAAGGAGCAGATCAAGGCCCTGGTGACCCATTTGATCAACCAGCACGACACCTTCTTTATTGGCCGCGGCCTGGACTACGCCTTTTCCCTGGAGGGAGCATTGAAGCTTAAGGAAATCTCCTACATTCACGCCGAGGCCTACGCGGCCGGCGAGCTAAAGCACGGCACCATTGCTCTCATATCGGACCGGGTGCCTGTCATCGCCATCGCCACCCAGGAGCATATTTTTGCAAAGACCATCTCCAACGTGCGGGAGGTGAAGGCCCGAGGCGCTTACGTCATCCTGCTGGCCAAGCAGTCCGCCCAGGTGGAGGATGGAATCGCGGACGCTCAGGTGCGCATCCCCGACCTGCCCGACGCATTTACCGTGTTCCCCATCGCGGTGATCCTCCAGCTCATCGCCTACTACGCCTCTGTGGGCAAAAACCTGGATGTGGATCAGCCGAGAAACCTGGCCAAGTCGGTGACGGTGGAATAGCAAAGCCTGCCGTCTGAACAGCTGTTTAAAAAGGGAGCCGCTGCTACAGCAGAACATCTGCTAAGCAGCAGCTCCCTTTTTCTATCGGAACCGCTTTTTATCTGCAATGCGTCCAGTCCTTACTTCCCGGCCGCCTCGCTCTTTTTGTGCTTCCACGCCTGCTTTACCTTGGCAAAATTCAAAATCACGTCCACAGCCCCGTCCGGCCCTGTGGCGCTGCTGTTTAAGCAGAGGTCATAGCTTCTCGGGTCGCCCCACTTCTTGTTGGAGTAATAATTGTAATAGCTGGAGCGCTGCTTGTCCGTCTTGATCATGGCATCCTTGGCCTTGGACTCGCTCAGATGGTAAATCTCCATCAGCCGCTTGATCTTGTCCTCGTCGTTGCCGGTGATAAACACGCTGACCACATTGGGATACTCCTCCAGGGCGTAGTCCGCGCAGCGGCCCACGATCACGCAGGAGGACTCATTGGCCAGCTTCTTGATGGTGTCAAACTGGGCCAGGAAAATCTTGTGGTTCAGAGGCATATCCGCAAATCCTGAGGACGTGTAGCCCATGGAGTAGGAGTCCATGACCAGCGAATAGAGAAAGCTGCTGGTAGGCCTCTCGTCGTGCTTCTCAAAAAGCTCCTGGCAGAGGCCGCTGTGCTTGGCCGCCAGGGCGAGAAGCTCCTTGTCATAGCACTTAACCCCCATCCTCTCCGCCAGCATGGTGCCGATCATCTTGCCGCCGCTTCCGCACTGTCTTCCGATTGTAATAATAAGGTTATCCGTCATCTCGCACATCCCCTTTCTTTACA
>CALWMT010000087.1 GCA_944382045.1 uncultured Enterocloster sp.
CGGGTCAAATATGCCCTGCGCGAGATGATGAATTCCGACCGGCAGATCAGCGAGATTGCGCTGGATAACGGGTTTGAGGACAGCCGGGCATTCGCTAAGGCCTTTAAAAAAAGGTATGGCTGCCTCCCGAGCGAGTACAGAAAAAAGCAATTGGCAGGCCAATAAAAAAGGTAAAAAAAGTGCTATTACTTCGTAAAGTAGTAGCACGTTTTTTTTATGGTATTATTGTATAATTAAGTAAAAAGTTCAGAACGGAGGGAGAGCATGAACTATTTAATTGGCATCGACATAGGGACATCGGCCACAAAGACGGTGCTCTTTGACGAGGAGGGGCGGGTTGCAGCCTCTGCTTCCCAGGAATATCCCCTGTATCAGCCCCACAATGGCTGGGCAGAGCAGGATCCCCATGACTGGAGAGACGCAGCACTGGAGACGCTGCGCCGCGTGATGGACGAGTCAGGAGCAGGGCCGGAGGATGTGAAGGGAATTGGCCTGTCGGGCCAGATGCACGGATTGGTGATGCTGGATGAAAAGGGGGAGGTCATCCGCAGATCCATCATCTGGTGCGATCAGAGGACGGGTGCGGAGGTTGAGGATATGCTTGCCATCATGCCCAGGGAACGCTGGATTAAGGTCACAGCGAATCCGCCGCTCACTGGATGGACCGCGGCCAAGATTCTCTGGGTGCGAAAGAATGAGCCGGAGAATTACGCGCGGTGCCGGCATATTCTTCTGCCCAAGGACTATATCCGCTATGTGCTCACAGGCGTATTTGCTGCGGAGGTTTCCGATGCCAGCGGCATGCAGCTTCTGGATGTGCCGGGGCGCTGCTGGTCTGAGGAGGTCCTGGAGAAGCTGGACATCAACCCGGAATACCTTGGGAAGCTCTACGAGTCCTGTGAGGTCACAGGCACCATTCTGCCGGAAATCGCGGCAAGGACGGGACTTTCCGAGAAGACCGTGGTAGTGGGCGGAGCAGGAGATAATGCGGCGGCCGCTGTGGGAACCGGCGTGGTGGAGGACGGAAAGGCATTTACCACCATCGGAACCTCCGGCGTGGTGTTCGCCCACAGCAGCCAAGTGACCATTGACCCCAAGGGACGGGTGCATACCTGCTGCTGCGCGGTCCCTGGAGCCTGGCATGTGATGGGGGTTACCCAGGCGGCGGGCCTGTCCCTGCAATGGTTTAGGAATAATTTCTGCCAGGATTACATAGAGGCGGCCAAACGGCAGGGCGTTGATGCCTATGACCTGATTAACATGGACGTGGCTGCGATTCCGGCAGGAAGCGAGCGGCTGATCTACCTGCCCTATCTGATGGGTGAGCGGACTCCCCACCTGGATCCGGACTGCCGGGGCGTGTTCTTTGGCCTGTCAGCGATCCACACCCGTGCACATATGCTGCGCGCGGTGATGGAGGGCGTGTCCTACTCGCTCTGCGACTGCAATGATATTTTGAAGGAGATGGGGGTTCATGTAAGCCAGATGATGGCCTGCGGCGGAGGCGGCAGAAGCCCTGTCTGGCGTCAGATGCTGGCGGATCTGTATGACTGCCAGGTAAAAACCGTGCATCAGTCCGAGGGACCGGCTCTGGGCGCGGCGATTCTGGCCGGTGTGGGCTGCGGCCTCTACGAGAGTGTGGAGTCGGCCTGCAGAAGACTGATTTCGGAGGATAAGAGCGCATCGCCTGTTAAGGAGCAGACGGAGACCTACAAGGCCTACCATGCACTTTACCAGGAGCTTTACGGCCAGCTGAAGGGCTGCTATAAGACCCTGGCAGGGTTAAAGTAGCCTGCGGCACATTTTACAGCACAAGGAGGTACATTATGGGAGTGGAAGTTAAAAGAATTACGGATCCGGCCTTTGGCGCATATGGAAAGGTCATCACGGGGTACGAGCTGTCACAGCTGCTGGAGAAGATGGGGGAGACGCCTCTGCCCGAGGATGTGATTTATGTTCCGTCCGATCCACAGCTGGAGGCGGTAAAGGCGGCGAAGGAGCTGGCTGCCGGTGTCTATGGGGGGATGCCGATTCAGATTGGATACTGCAATGGGCACAACCGGAGGCTCAACGCGGTGGAATACCACAGGGATGCGGAGCTGGATATAGCGGTGGATGATTTGGTGCTGCTTCTGGGAAAGGAGCAGGATATCCGGCCGGATCATACCTATGAGACAGCCCGCATGGAGGCGTTTTTGGTTCCGGCGGGGACAGCGGTTCTGCTGTATGAGACCACGCTGCATTACGCTCCCTGCCAGACCTCGGAGCAGGGCTTCCGCTGTGTGATTGTCCTGCCTAGAGGGACCAATGAGGACATGGCGCCCATAGAGATAAAGAACTCTGAGGACAGGCTCCTCTTTGCCAGAAACAAATGGCTGATCGGCCACCCGGAGGGCGGACTCCCTGAGAACGCCTTTATCGGCTTGGTGGGAGAGAATCTGACGGTTTAACAGCCAGGCGGCAGCAGCGGTCCGCCGCTGTCTGCCGTCGGAATAGCTGTGCATTATATTTTTAAGAATAGGAGGAATAAGACGATGATGAATGTACCGGAGGTAAAAATTGGAATTGTTGCCGTGAGCCGGGACTGCTTCCCGGAATCCCTGTCCGTGAACAGGAGAAAGGCACTGGTTGAGGCCTACAAGGCCAAATACGATGCCGCTGACATCTACGAGTGTCCGATCTGCATTGTGGAGAGCGAGATCCACATGGTACAGGCTCTGGAGGATATCAAGAAGGCAGGCTGCAACGCCCTTGCAGTGTATCTTGGAAACTTTGGACCGGAGATCTCGGAGACACTTCTTGCCAAGCACTTTGACGGACCGGCTATGTTTGTGGCCGCCGCAGAGGAGAGCGGGGACAGCCTGGTTCAGGGAAGAGGCGACGCGTACTGCGGCATGCTCAATGCCAGCTACAACCTGAAGCTGCGCAATATCAAGGCCTACATCCCGGAGTACCCGGTGGGAACGGCAGAGGAGTGCGCGGACATGATTCATGAGTTTGTGCCCATTGCAAAGGCATTGGTCGGACTCTCTGAGCTGAAGATTATCAGCTTCGGTCCCAGGCCCTTAAACTTCCTGGCATGCAACGCTCCCATCAAGCAGCTCTACAACCTGGGCGTGGAGATCGAGGAGAACTCAGAGCTGGATCTCTTTGAGGCCTACAACAAGCACGCGGGAGATCCCAGAATCCCGGATGTGGTTAAGGACATGGAGGCAGAGCTGGGAGAGGGCAATTTGAAGCCCGAGATCCTTCCCAAGCTTGCTCAGTATGAGATCACGCTTCTGGATTGGATTGAGGCTCACAGAGGGTACCGGAAGTACGTGGCGATTGCAGGAAAATGCTGGCCGGCCTTCCAGACCCAATTTGGCTTTGTGCCCTGCTACGTAAACAGCCGCCTTACCGGAAGAGGCATTCCGGTGTCCTGCGAGGTGGATATCTACGGCGCGCTGAGTGAATTCATCGGAACCTGCGTCAGCGGGGACGCAGTCACCCTTTTGGATATCAACAATACAGTGCCTGCAGATATGTACGAGAACGACATCAAGGGCAAGTGGAGTTATACGCAGAAGGACACCTTCATGGGCTTCCACTGCGGCAACACTACCTCCAAGAAGCTCTCCTTCTGCTCCATGAAGTACCAGATGATCATGGCAAGAAGCCTTCCCGAGGAGGTAACCCAGGGAACCCTGGAGGGAGATATTGTGCCGGGTGAAATCACCTTCTACCGCCTGCAGAGCACGGCAGACAATCACCTGCGCGCCTACGTGGCCCAGGGCGAGGTGCTTCCGGTTGCAACCCGTTCCTTCGGAGCGATCGGTGTATTTGCCATCCCTGAGATGGGCAGGTTCTACCGCCATGTGCTGATCGAAAAGAATTATCCGCACCATGGTGCTGTGGCCTTCGGACATTATGGGAAGGCTCTGTATGAGGTGTTTAAGATGCTTGGGGTTGAGGAGATTGGCTTCAATCAGCCCGCAGGCATGCTGTATCCGACGGAGAATCCGTTCTGCTAAGGAGCTTAGAATGAGAAAGAATGCCGGGACGGATAATCTGTCCCGGCATTTAGAGAGAGGGGCTGCAGGGTGGCAAATCAGATCATAGTAAATGCAAAAACGAAAAAAACAAAAATCAGCCGGATGATCTATGGGCATTTTGCCGAGCACCTGGGAAGGTGCATCTATGATGGGTTTTATGTAGGGGAGGATTCAGATATTCCAAATGTACGCGGTATGCGGACAGATATCATAGAAGCTTTAAAAAGGATCAAAATTCCCTGTCTGCGGTGGCCGGGCGGATGCTTCGCGGACGAATATCACTGGCGGGACGGTATTGGACCAAAGGAAAGCCGTCCGTATCGGATCAACACCCATTGGGGAGGTGTGGTGGAGAACAACCATTTCGGCACCCATGAGTTTTTTGACCTCTGCGAAATGCTGGGCGCAGAGCCCTATATCTGCGGAAATGTGGGGAGCGGAACCGTGCAGGAGATGTCCGAGTGGGTGGAATACATGACCTCGGATGCCCGGTCCTCCGTGACGGACCTGCGCAGAAAAAATGGGCGGGAGGAGCCCTGGAGGCTGAAATACTTTGGCATCGGGAATGAAAACTGGAACTGCGGCGGGCGGATGCGCGCGGAGTACTATGCAGACGAAATGAACCGATACAATCTCTATGCCAGGGATTATGGGGAGAACCGGCTGTACCGCATTGCGGCGGGGCCCAGAAATGCCAACTACAAGTGGACCGAGGTTCTGATGCGGGACGCCTCCATGTATGTGGATGCCATTGCGCTCCACTATTACACCCGGGTGGGGGATAAGATCATCACAACGCATCTTCCGGATGGAAATGAGCGCTACTACAGTGATGATTCCCGGTCCAGGAAGTCAGCCACAGAGTTCGGCGAGGAGGACTGGTTCGGCATTATGAAGGCGGCGGCTTATACAGAGGAGCTGATTGCAAAGCACACGGCGATTATGGACCGCTATGATCCGGACAAGAGGACGGCCCTCGTGGTGGATGAGTGGGGCACCTGGTTTGACAATGAGCCGGGAACCAACCCGGGATTTTTATACCAGCAGAATACCCTGCGGGATGCAGTGTCTGCGGCGGTCAGCCTGAATATTTTCAACAATCACTCCGACCGCGTGCATATGGCGAACATAGCCCAGACGGTCAATGTGCTGCAGGCCATGATCCTTACAGAGGGCGAAAGGATGCTCCTCACGCCTACCTACCACGTATTTGACATGTACAAGGTGCATCAGGATGCGGACCTTCTTGACTTTGCCATGCTTTCGGATGATTATGTCTGGGAGGGAGAGCGGGTTCATCAGATCAGCGCCTCTGTCTCCAGGGATGCTGCGGGGAAGCTCCACATGACGCTTGCAAATGTAAACCCGGACCAGGCGGCGGAGGTCACCTGCCATATAGGAGATTTCGATGGGGCTCCTCACGTGGAGGGCAGTGTGCTCACGGCAGCAGCCATGAATGCCAGAAATACATTTGAGCAGCCGGAGCAGGTTAAGCCCCAGGCCTTTGCTGATTTTACAGTGGAGGGGTGCACGCTTCATATTCAGATGCCGGCAAAATCCGTCGTCCTTTTGACGGTCTCATAATATAGAAAAGCGGCGCGGAGAGCTTATCCGTGCCGCTGTGTGCCAGTCTGAATGTTTTCCCGTATCATGATGGAGGTTTCCGTGTACTGCAGGGTATCCTTGGGAGGGGTACCCAGGGAAAGATAGTCGAAGAGAAGCTTTACAGGCCGGGAGCCCTGAAGAAACGGCTGCTGGCCGATGGTGGCAGAGATAACTCCGTCGAGAACCAGCCTTCTTGTGCTCGCCACGGTATCGTAGGTGATTATTTTCAGGGAGCCCGTGCGGTTCTGCTCGATCACAGCCCGGCAGCCGCCCTGCACGCCGGCGGCGCCAAAATAGAGGGCATTCATCTCGGGGTATTTCTGCAGGAGCTGACGGACGGCGCGGTAGCTCTTTACTTCATTGTCCTCATTCGCTCTGATCTCCAGAATCTCTATCTGGGGATAGCGCTCCTGAACCGTGTGCAGAAAGCCGGAGAGGCGCTCCGAGTGGCATAAGATCATGGGTGAGCCGGTTACAATGCCCACCTTTGCGCGTGCGCCGGTGATCAGCCCCATAAGTCCGGCTGCGGTGCATCCGGCCTCGTAGTAATCGCTTCCTATATAGGCAATCCGCTTCGAGCAGGGGAGATCCGTGTTGGTGGTGATGGTGGGAATTCCCTTGGCATATAGGGCATCGATTCGGTCGCTGATCTGCGGGAAATTGTAGGGAGAGATCACGAGACCGTGAATGCCGGATGCCTCCAGGGCATCGATGGCAGCCAGCTGCGCGTTCATGTTGAGAGCGCTGCGCCGGATGATTACGGTACAGCCATAGCCGGACAGCTTTTCCTGCTGATAGCGGACTCCCTCCAGCACATCCTCAAAAAAAGGATTTTCGTTATTTTTACCAGATAGGAGAACGCCAATCACAATCTTTTTTTTCTGAGCAGCCAGAGAAAGTGCGGCCTTATTTGGCTGATAATTCAATTTTTTAATAATTTCAAGAATGCGCTCCTGGGTCTGGGGATTAACCGAGCCGCGGTTGTTCAGCACGCGGTCCACGGTTCCTCTTGAAACCCCTGCCAGGGCGGCGATCTCCTTAATCGTAGTCATATCCAGCTCTGCCCTCTCAAACAAACATTTTTTTAAGCATAACATTTGAAGAGAAATGTGTCAAATGTTTATTTTGGTAATTTAAACAACTGTTATTAACATACAAAAAATATTTGCAAATAAAAATATTAAAAACAAAAAATATATAAAAATATACGCAAATCGATTGACGGATTTGCGCAAATGTGATAATATGGAGTCATTGAAAACGTGCACGTGCACGGAACAATAAAATTCTTATAAGAAGGAGGTTATTTATGAAGAAGAGAAGTTTGGGAGCATTGCTGCTCACCGCATCCATGGTGATGGGAACTCTGGCTGGCTGTTCAGGCGGAGCGGAGGAGACCACCGCCGCTGCAACGACTGCAGCTGCAACAGAGGCTGCTGCAGAGGAGACAGAGGCTGCCGCAGACACGGAGGCCGCAGACGCGTCAGGTGAAGAGGGCGCATCCGCAGAACTTACCAAGGATGAGATCACCCTGACCGTATGGCACATCGCGATTGACGAGAAGCGCCATCAGACGGTTACCAACGCCATGAATCGTTTCATGGAGAAGTACCCCAACATCAAGGTTGTCGATGTTGTAAATGAGAACGACCCCTATAAGACCAAGCTGTCCACAGCTATGGCCGCAGGCGAGGAGCCGGATATTTTTGTATCCTGGGGCGGCGGCTGGCTGGAGAACTTTATCAATGAAGGTAAGGTTCTGGATATCGACGAGTGGGTTAAGGAGGTTGAGGATGAGTATTATCCTTCCGCCCTGAGCCTCTTCCAGGTGAATGGAAAGAATTACTCCCTTCCGTATTCATGCGGACCTACCCCTGTATACTACAACAAGCAGATCTATGCGGATCTGGGACTTGAGGTTCCCACCACCCTGGCAGAATTCGAGGCCAACTGCGATAAGATTAAGGAAGCCGGCATTACCCCGCTTGCTCTGGCAAACTCCAGCCAGTGGCCGGGTGCTCTGACCTTCACCTACCTGTCCATGCGCAAGGGCGGCGTTCAGCCTTTCCTCGATGCATACCACAGAGAGAACGGCGGAACCTTTGAGGATGAGAGCTTTATCTGGGCTGGCCAGAAGATCCAGGAGTGGGTTGACAAGGGCTACTATCCCGAGGGCTTCAACGGCATGAACTATGATACGGGAAGCTCCCGTATGCTGTTCTACAGCGGCCAGGCAGCACACATTGTGCAGACCAACGGTATGTTCTCCAACTGTGCTTCTGAGTCTCCCGATTTCTATGAGAACAATCTGGGAATCTTCAACTTCCCGGTTGTAGAGGGCGGCGCAGGAACCGAGAAGGAAATCCTTGGCGGCGGCAATGCGTACTCTATTTCCGCATCCTGCCCCTATCCGAGAGAGGCATTTGAGCTGATTCACATGCTGACCGATAAGGAGTTCGGCCAGGACAGTGTTGATATCGCCGGCGTTATCACTGGATGCAAGGGCGTGACCATGCCCAACGAGCTGACCCAGCAGGCGGATGACATGATCCAGAACGCGGATTATATCCAGAACTTCTATGATCAGTTCCTTCCCACCGAGATGGGTGCTCTGCATAAGCAGACCACATATGATATTTTCGGAAAGACCACAACTCCTGAGCAGGCAGCGGCCGACATGGAGGCGATGGCTAAGGAAGTATTAGATAAGTAGAAAATTGGCGGGCCGTGATGAACGGCAGCATGAGTTTATTTGCACAGGCAGCATACGGCAGTTATTCTGCCTGTGCAATTTTAGACTCTTTTGTAAGGAGGGGAATCGATGGAGAGGAGAAAGAGAGTAGGGGGATCAACCAAGCTGAGCCTGGTCCTGCTTTTTGTATTTCCGGCGCTTTTTTTCTATGGGATATTTAACCTGTTTGGAATCGTTAGGACCTTTTACTACAGCACCATGGAGTGGAAGGGAATCAGCGCCAATATGACCTTTTTGGGTCTGCAGAATTATATTGCTGTAGCCCAGGATCCGCAGTTTTGGAATGCACTGAAGAACAACCTGATACTGGTTCTTGTATCGACCTTTATTCAGATGCCGGGCGCTCTGCTTCTGGCACTGCTTATTAACGCGAATTTAAAGGGAACGAAATTTTTCCGTACCGTATTTTTTATGCCGATGCTGCTTTCAACTGTAGCGACAGGCATTATGTGGATTTTGTTTTATGACCCGAATTTCGGACTTTTGTCAAAGCTTGTGAAGGCTCTGGGAATTCCTATGTCTACAGCCTTCCTGGAGGGGGACACAGCCCTTCCTTCCATTCTGGCAGTTATCTGCTGGCAGTTCATTCCGTTCTACATGATTCTTTTGAAGGCGGGCCTCACCAATGTTCCTGAGGAGCTGTACGAGTCCGCTAAGATTGACGGCGCGAATTCATGGAACTGCTTTGCCAGCATCACAATGCCGCTGCTTATGCCGACGATTCGGACCTCCGCAGTGCTCCAGCTGGTAGGTTCTCTCAAATATTTCGATTTGTTCTACGTGATGATGGGCGGCGCGCCCAATGCCAGCACGGAGCTGATGGCAACTTATATGTATAAGAAGGGCTTTACAGAATTCCA
>CALWMT010000088.1 GCA_944382045.1 uncultured Enterocloster sp.
TTTTCATTTTGTGATTTACTCAGATAAAGCAGGAAAGGGACAGACTATGAAGAGACGAGAGGGAGGCGGACAGGAGATGGCCGAAGCAGCGGGAGCAGACAGAGGGCAGGAGACGGCAAAAACCGCGGTACGGGTGCTGGCAATCCTCCTGGGGAACACACTCTACGCCCTGGCAGTGACAGGGTTTATCATGCCGAATGGCCTGATTACCGGGGGAACCACAGGCCTCGGCCTGTTTGTGAACCGGGTGTGCGGACTGCCGGTGAGCCTGTTTGTCAGTGTGTTCAATGTGACTATGTTTCTCTGGGGGGCCTGGGCTCTGGGCCGGGCATTCGCGGTGACTACCGTGCTCAGCACCTTATTTTACCCCATGGCCCTGGGGGCTATGGAATACATGGGATTTGAGGGATTTGTCCTGGAGGAGCGGCTGACAGCCCTGCTCTACGGCGGGATTCTCATCGGCGCTGGGATCGGGATTGTGATGCGTGCCGGGGCTTCTACCGGGGGAATGGATATTCCGGCTCTGATTGGAAAAAAGAAGTGGAATCTCAACGTGTCCATGTCCATTTACCTCATGGACTGCGTGATTTTGGGCCTGCAGGCTGCAGCCTCGGACGCGGAGGCCATCCTGTACGGCATTTTGCTGATTCTGGTCTATACACTGGTGCTGGACCGCGTGCTTCTTCTGGGCGGCGCCAGGATCCAGGTAAAAATCGTGACCCGGGCCTATGAGGAGGTGAACCGCCAGCTGGGGGAGCGGCTGGACTGCGGAACCTCTCTTCTGCACATGGAGACCGGCTATCTGCACAGGGAGCAGAAGATGGTGCTGGCCGTGATCAATAAGAGGGAGCTTCCAAGGCTGAATCAGCTGGTGCTGGATCTGGATCCGGAGGCCTTCATGATTATCAACCAGATAAATGAGGTGAGAGGCCGGGGCTTTACGCTGAAAAAGATATACAGGGATGCGGATCTGCCAATGGGTTCCTGACGGCGGGGGCCGCGCATCCCCGTCATGGGCGGCTCCTGCCGTCAGGAACCGTCATGGGCGGCTGGCCCCGGGTGTCCCGTCAGATGCGGTTTAATAGGGGGGTTATGAGCTTTATAGCTATCTTGGACAGCAGATAAAACACTGCGCCCACCGCGCAGATGCAAAGGAAGTAGCGCCCAAAGAGGGCCCAGTTCTGTCCAAGGCTCAGAGCCGCGCCGCTGAATGGGGTGATGTATCTGGGCACCAGTACATGGTGGACCAGAAATACCGCGAAGGAGCAGGCGGAGGCAGCCTTTAGGGGACGTGCCAGCCAGTCCCGGTCTATGAACTGGGAGATCCAGGCAAGGGCGGTAAAGCCGGAGGCGCCCACCCACATGATGCGGCAGAGCTGGGGCAGCTTAACCGGAACGAAGAAGATAAATAGAAAGGCGGCCAGTGCGAGCAGACCGGCCTTTGTGCCAATGGGTCCCCCTGTGAGCGGGCTGCCCTTTGAAGGGCGGGATTCCCTGGCGGGGGCATCAGGAACGGAGCGGCCTGCTCCGTAAAAATAGGCGGCAAAGTACATTCCAAAGAGAAATTCCGGTATCCGGGAGAGGAACATGCGCTCATTTTCCATCTGAAAGGGATAGAAATACAGGTAGGGAATATACAGGGCCGCTGTGACGAGGGCTGTGGCCCTGGGCCAGCGAAGCATCAGGGTGCGAAGGATGGGAAAGAGAAGATATAGGATCAGAATGCAGCCCACAAACCATTCCCCTACCAGATAGTAGCAGGGAATTTTGTAATAGAGATAGCCGTCCATGCCGAAGAGCGTCAGAAGGAGGCTGCTCTTTGGGATAGTCATGGGAAGGCGGTTGATGATGTAAAAATGGGTAAAGAAGGCCGCATACGTAATCCAGTACAGGGGGTAGATGGAGAGAAAGCGCTTTTTAAAATAGCTTTTGAGTGCAAGCCCCTTCCGGGCGGAATACATAAGGGAGGCGCCGGAAAGGATGAAAAACAGGGAGACTCCGATGTGTCCCATGGTGCCGTTGGCAAACTGGACGAAGAGGAGGGGCTTCGTCTGGACCTGGTATTCGATCCAGCATGCATTATAGTGGAAGACCACAATCATGAGCATGGCCAGAACACGGATAAAGTCGAAGGAAAAGATTCTTCTGTTTTTCATAAATAAGGTCTCCTTGGTCAGCATTTCTGCCTTTACTTTATCAAATTCCAGGGGGAAAGTCAAAGGGCGATGGAGCGTTTCGTAAGAGAGCCGTAATAAAAATTATATTGAATTGAAAAAAATAATCCGTTATGATGTATCATGTCTCCTAATATATGACAGAAAGGAATGGGATGAAACATGACGAGAGAAGACAGGCAGCAGGGGAGAAGACGGGGCCTGATGGGAATGCTCCTGGGGGCAGCCCTGTTTTTGACAGCTTTTGGGCTTTTCGGGCGGACGGCCTGGGCGGCTGAGGGGCTTACAGGATTTATCTCCTCCTGCACCATTACGGCAGATAAAAGCAATGTGGCCATCAGCTTTTCCTCCAGCGGGGACGCGGCGGGAACGGACGGACAGGTATACGTTTTTGAACTTAAGCCCTACGAGAGCGGGGTGGGAACCGAAAATATGGTGGGCCAGGCTGCGGCAGGCGCATCCGGTCAGGTTACGGTGCCCCTGAACCTGGGAACCAGCCAGGACCGGCTCTACAATAAGTTTGTGCTGGGGGTATTTAACGGCACATCCTTTGAGACCATCAGCGAGCCCCGGTACATCACCAATCCGGAGGCAGTGGCAAGGAACACAGCCCCCTTTAAGGATCCCTTGACAAAGAAGGGGCTGAACATTGAGATTGATATGCTCAGCGATGCCTTTGATCTGGGCGTGAAGCATGTGACCACCAACATCGCATTTTCCCAGATTATGGGCTCCGGAATCGAGTTTGAATATGATGGAAAAACCTATCATTTTAATAAGGCGGTGATGGATGCCTACGACGCCACCATCAGCGCTCTGTCCAACAAGGGCATGACGGTGACTGCCATTATTTTGAATGACTGGAACCCCAACACGCCGGATCTGATCTATCCGGGCACGGAGAAGACCTCCTTCGCCTACTATTATATGTTCAACGCAGCCACGGAGGCGGGCTTTGAGCAGACCCGGGCCATCGCGGCCTTCCTGGCGGATCACTACAGCGGGAAGAATCCGGACTACGGCAAGGTTTCCAACTGGATCATTGGAAATGAGATCAACTGCCAGGAGTGGAATTATATGGGGGCCACGGATGTGGGAACCTATGTGCGGGCGTATCAGCAGGCCTTCCGAACCATTTACACGGCAATCAAGAGCACAAATGCCAATGACAGGGTGTATTTCTCTCTGGCCTACTGGTGGGGAATGCCCTACGAGGGCAAGGACGACAGCCTGCACTACAAGGGCAGGGAGATTGTGGATGTGTTCAACTCCATCGCCAATGTGGAGGGACAGATGGACTGGGGCCTGGCCTATCACCCCTATCCCCATCCATTGTCGGAGCCGGAGTTCTGGGATGATGCGGCTACAGGGCTTATCACAACGGACTTCAATTCGCCGGTGATTAATTTTGCAAATCTGAATATGCTGACGGATTACATGGCTCAGGAGGCCTTCCGGGCTCCCTCCGGCGAGGTGCGGCATATCATTCTCACGGAGCAGGGCTTTACAGCCTACAGCGCCACAAAGGGATATGTGCCGGAGCTTCAGGCAGCGGCCTACGCCTACTCCTATTATCTGGTGGACAGCAATCCCTATATCGATGCATATACGGTGAGCCGCCAGGTGGACGCTCCCTCGGAGGTGAACGCGGGCCTTCGGTTCGGGCTGTGGGAGTGTGACATGAACCAGCCCAATCTGATTGTGGCAACGAAGCGCCGGAAAATCTGGCAGGTGTTCCGAGACATTGATAAAAAGAATGCCACCCTGGAGGCCACGGAGTTTGCCAAGGAGATCATCGGCATTGAGAAATGGTCAGATGTGATTCCCAATTTTAAGTGGAGGAATCTGGAACAGTAGTATTTTATATTTCAATAAAGGGGGAAAGGCGTCATGGGCCTGATTGTACAAAAATTTGGAGGAACCTCGGTGGCGGACGCGGATTGCATCCGCCGCGTGGCAGGAATTATTACGGACACGTATAGGAAGGGAAACCAGGTGGTGGCAGTGCTGTCCGCCCAGGGAGATACCACGGATGATCTGATTGCTATGGCAGGGCAGATCAATCCCCGGGCCTCAAGCCGGGAGATGGATATGCTGCTCTCTGTGGGGGAGCAGATATCGGTCTCCCTCTGCGCCATGGCCATTGAGGCCCTGGGATTTCCCGTGGTCTCCCTCACCGGCTGGCAGGCGGGGATGATTACCAACACGGTCTCTGGAAATGCCCGCATCAAGCGGGTGGAGACGGAGCGGGTCCAGGAGGAGTTAAACCGCAATCGGATTGTGATTGTCACAGGATTCCAGGGGATTAACCGAAATGGGGATATCACCACCCTGGGAAGAGGCGGCTCCGACACCTCGGCGGTGGCACTGGCGGCCTCCTTGGATGCGGATCTGTGCCAGATTTATACGGACGTGGACGGTGTGTACACTGCGGATCCCCGCCGGGTGAGGGGGGCGCGGAAGCTGGATGAGGTGACCTACAGCGAGATGCTGGAGCTAGCCACATTGGGCGCCCAGGTGCTCCACAACCGATCCGTGGAGATGGCTAGGAAGTTTAATGTAAACCTGGAGGTGCTCTCAAGCTTTACGGGCAATCCGGGAACTAAGGTGAAGGGAGTTGTGAAACGGGTGGAAAAGACATTTATCAGCAGTGTGGCTAAGGACAAGGATATTGCGCGGATTGCCCTCATAGGGGTGCCGAATGAGACGGGAACCTCCTTCAAGGTATTTTCCCTTCTGGCAAAGAACCATATCAATGTGGATATTATTCTTCAGGGAATCGGCCATGAGGAGGGAAAGGATATCTGCTTTACGGTGGCCAGCGGAGATTTGGAGCGGGCCGCAGAGCTTCTTAGGGCAAACCAGGAGGAGATCGGCTTTGTCCGCCTGGAGACCAACTCGGATATAGCAAAGGTTTCCGTGGTGGGCGCAGGCATGATCAACAATCCGGGCGTGGCGGCGCGGATGTTTGAAGCGCTCTACGACGCAGGCGTCAACATCAATATGATCTCCACCAGCGAGATTAAGATATCGGTTCTGGTGGACAAGAGGGATGGGGACCGGGCGGTTCAGGCCATCCATGATAAATTTTTCGGCATGTAGTGACGGTACAGCAGTGACCGTACATAGCCGTTCAGGCGGGCAGCTTGAGAGGCCAAGGAAAACAGACACCGGCGCATAAGGCGCAGAGAATCCCCGGGCAGGCATATGGGATATGCAGCCCGGGGATTTTTTGCGGAAAAGAGGCGGCAGCAGGAGGAGGGCGGAGATATTTCTGCCTATCCTCTGAACTGCTGCGCTTCGTTATTTTTTTGTTAAAATTTTCACCGAAATAACTTGCCATTTGACAACCTACGGCTTATAATGAAATATGGCAGTATTTCTGCTTTTACAACAGTTTTTTACAATTCTGCTGTAGTATTATAGCAAACTTATGAATGATGGAGGACTGGAAAATGAGTAATTCAGCACAAACTTCAGCAAGCAGCCGGATAGCGGCCCTGCTTGATGAAAACAGTTTTGTTGAAGTCGGGGCCCATATCACGGCCAGAAGTACGGACTTCAACATGGCTGCTCAGGAAACTCCGGCTGACGGCGTGGTCACAGGATACGGCACCATCGAGGGGTGCCTGGTGTATGTGTACAGCCAGGATGGAACCGTGCTCGGCGGATCCATCGGCGAGATGCATGCAAAGAAGATCTGCAATATCTATTCTATGGCCATGAAGATGGGAGCTCCGGTCATCGGCCTGATTGACTGCGCGGGCCTGCGTCTCCAGGAGGCAACGGATGCCCTGGACGGCTTTGGAAAGCTCTACGCCTGCCAGGCGATGGCTTCCGGCGTGATCCCGCAGATCATGGCGGTGTTCGGCACCTGCGGCGGCGGCATGGCTGTGTCCGCAGCTATGGCGGATTTTACCTTTATGGAGGAGAAGTCCGCAAAGCTCTTCGTGAACTCCCCCAATGCGCTGGCCGGCAATTACACATCCAAGTGTGATACGGCGGCTGCTTCCTTCCAGAGCAAGGAGGCGGGCCTGGCTGATTTTACCGGAGATGAGGAGGGTATTCTTGCCCAGATCCGCACCCTGGTATCCATTCTTCCAGCCAACAATGAGGAGGATCTCTCCTATATTCAGTGCCAGGATGATCTGAACCGCATGTGCGACGGGATTGAGGCCTGTGCAGGGGATGCAGTGAAGGCCCTGGAGATGATTTCTGACAACGGCTTTGTGATGGAGGCAGGTAAGGATTATGAGCCTTCTATGGTCACTGCCTTTATCCGTCTGAACGGCGCAACGGTAGGCTGCGTGGCCAACCGCTCCGAGCTGGAGGGAGAGGACGGAAAGAAGGAGAGCCTGGAGGCTGTGCTGTCCGGCAAGGGCTGTGACAAGGCTGCCGCCTTTGTCAGCTTCTGTGATGCCTTCAATATTCCCGTGCTCACCCTGGTGAATGTAAAGGGCTATCGGGCAGATATCTGCAGCGAGAAGGTGATCGCTAAGGCTGCAGGCCGTCTGACCTACGCTTACGCCAATGCCAGCGTGCCCAAGGTAACGGTTATCGTGAAGGATGCCCTGGGAAGTGCCGGTCTGACCATGGGAAGCAAGAGCCTGGGGACCGATATTGTGTATGCCTGGACAGGTGCCTCCATCGGCATGATGGATGCAAAGGAAGCGGCGAAGATCATGTACGCCAAGGAGATCGAGGCGGCAGGGGATGCAGTTGCCTTGATCAATGAGAAGGCCGGAGAGTATGCCGCCCTTCAGTCCAGTGCCCTTTCCGCGGCAAGGAGAGGCTATGTGGATGATATTATCGAGGCCAGGGAGACCCGCCAGCGGGTGATCGCGGCCTTTGAGATGCTGTTTACAAAAAGCGAGGACCGTCCCTCTAAGAAGCATGGCACGGTTTAGAGAGAGGTGGCATGGATATGAGACGATTTGTAAAACGAATGGCGGCAGTGCTGCTCGCGTCTGCCTGCCTGCTGGGCCTTTGGGGCTGCTCCGCATCCCAGGCTGAGGACGGGGCGCAGGCGCCGGCCATCGGTACGAATGGCACACCGGTAGAGGATGCCATGGCTCAGTCCCTGATTCTTTCCGCGGCACAGACGCTGGCGGCTTCCGATGAGCAGCTTATTATCCAGAAGCACCTGTCGGAGGCTCAGGGGGATGCGGCCAGTGCGGAGATCTATCAGTCTCAGCTGGATGCTCGTCTGGAGATGGGCGGCTTAAAGGCAGTGGATCTTGAGGATGCCTCAGCAGTTCTCCTGGAGGATGGAAGCTACACCATTATCATTCCTGTGACCTTTGACGAGGGCGAGATGCTGTATCTCATGAATCTGAATATGGCAACCCAGGAGATCCGGGCGCAGTTTGCGGATTCTTCTGCTATGGATGTGGAGGATTCCTCCATCAGCGGGCTTCTGCAGTCAGCTTCGGTGAATACGGCGGTGGGCATGGGAACCGTGTTTGTGGTTCTGATCTTCATCAGCCTGATTATCTATTGCTTTAAGTACCTGCACCAGTGGGAGGAAGGAAAGAAGGGAGCAGAGGCGAAGAAGGCTTCGGCATCTGCTTCTGCCGCAGCGAAGAGCGCTCCTGCAGCAGCTCCCTCATCTGCGGCAGCTCCCGCAGGCGATAAGGACGAGGAGCTGGCAGCTGTGATGGCGGCGGCTATCGCGGCTTCCGAGGACGAGGATCTTGTGGCTGTAATCACAGCAGCCATCGCTGCTTACGAGGGAACCTCCTCCAATGGCTTGGTGGTTCGCTCCATCCGCCGGGCAGACCGCGGAGGAAGACGGTAACGTATATAAAAAAATAATAACAGCGGGCTTATATCCGCTGAAAAAATTACAAGGAAAATTTTAAGGAGGAAATTACTATGAAGACCTATACAATCACTGTGAACGGAAGAGCATACGTTGTAACTGTTGAGGAGGGTGCAGCAGCAGCGCCTGTGGTTATGCCGGCTGCTCCTGTGGCTCCTGTAGTGGCAGCACCTGCGCCTGCAGCTCCGGCACCCGCTCCGGCTCCCGCACCCGCACCTGCACCTGCACCTGCGCCCGCTCCCGCTCCGGCAGGAACCGCTGGCTCCGTTACCGTAACCGCTCCCATGCCCGGCAAGATTGTGGGCGTGAAGGCTTCCGTGGGACAGGCTGTTAAGAAGGGCGAGGTAGTAGTGGTGCTGGAGGCTATGAAGATGGAGAACGACATCGTAGCTCCCCAGGATGGAACCATTGCCAGCATCAATGTCTCCAACGGCGACGCAGTAGAGTCCGGCGCTGTTCTGGCTACCATGAACTAAGTTTTAGGTCATGCTGCGCGGCGCTGGCTGCGGCAGCAGTGCAGACGGGATCTCCGGCATAGGGGATCCCGGATAAAGGAGAGACAACATGGATTTTGGTAATTTAGTTTCAAACCTGCTGAACCAGATGGCGTTTTTCCACCTGACAGTGGGAAATTATATTATGATTCTTGTGGCCCTGGTATTTTTATACCTGGCGATTAAGCGGGGGTTTGAGCCCCTTCTGCTGATCCCCATCGCCTTCGGCATGCTGTTAGTGAATATTTATCCGGATATCATGTATTCACCGGAGCAGGCCTCCAACGGCGTGGGCGGACTTTTGTGGTACTTCTTCCAGCTGGATGCGTGGAGCATTCTCCCCTCCCTGATTTTCCTTGGGGTTGGAGCGATGACGGATTTCGGTCCCCTGATCGCCAATCCGGTCAGCTTCCTGATGGGAGCTGCCGCACAGCTGGGCATCTATGCGGCTTACTTTTTGGCAATTTTCCTGGGATTCTCCGGCAAGGAGGCCGCCGCGATCTCCATTATCGGCGGTGCGGACGGTCCTACCTCCCTGTTCCTCTGCGGTAAGCTGGGACAGACCCAGATCATGGGTCCCATTGCGGTTGCGGCCTATTCCTATATGGCTCTGGTGCCCATCATCCAGCCGCCCTTTATGAAGCTTCTGACCACGGAGAAGGAGCGCACCATCAAGATGGAGCAGCTCCGTCCGGTGTCCAAGCTTGAGAAGATCCT
>CALWMT010000089.1 GCA_944382045.1 uncultured Enterocloster sp.
CCTCCGGGAGCTTTCTCTTTGCCGACGCCGACAACGATATGCAGGAGATTCAGATGTATTACTGCAGGAAGGCGGGATTTACGCCGGACATGGACAATGTGATTGAGAGGCAGAATATTTTGATGATGCTTTTGGAGCTGGGGGAGGGCGTCTCCCTCCTGCCGAAGATTAATAATCCCAATCTGGTGCAGCTACCGGTGCGGGACATTTCCTGCAGCCGGCTGATTTATATGAAGCGGAATCCACAGGTGTATGAGACCCAGCTAGCCAAACAGTTCGAGGCCTTCTGCCGGCAGTTTTTTGCGGGGGAAGAAGAAGCCCGCCGCCTGAACTATTACAAATAAAAAGGGAGCAGCAATTGCTATGAAATATCAGATTATGGACGGCACAGTCAGCCTGGGCGGGAAAACGGTGCTGTCCCATATTGATTTTGAAATTCAGGGCACGGAAAGGATTGCCCTGGTGGGGAAAAACGGTGCGGGGAAGACGACTCTGCTGCGCCTCCTGGCCGGGGAGATAGAGCTGGACCGGGACGATAAGCGGCGGGGGCCGGGGGTGAGCGTCTCCCGCTCCTTTCGGGTGGGTATGCTTCGCCAGCAGGCTCTGGCGGGGGAGGAGAGGACGGCCCGCCAGGTGCTCATGGACGCCTGCCCGGAAGCCGGAGCCTTTGACCCGGAGCGGTACGCCTTTGAGCGGGAGGCGGGTCTGCTTTTCAGGCGTCTGGGCTTTTCGGAGGCGGATATGGAAAAGCCAGTGCCGGCCTTTTCCGGGGGAGAGCAGACAAAGCTTGCCCTCATCCGTCTTCTTCTCGAAGGGCCGGACCTGCTTCTTTTAGATGAGCCCACCAATCACCTGGACTTGGGGGCGGTGCAGTGGCTGGAGCGGTATCTGCGGGATTATGCGGGGGCGGTGGTGCTGGTGAGCCATGACCGCTTTTTTCTCGACCGCACAGCCCAGCTTGTGTATGAGCTGGAGGGAGGAAGGCTGACCCGTTACCATGGAAATTATACGGAATATCGGGAGGAAAAGAAGAAGCGGGCTG
The DNA here is from genome assembly GCA_944382045.1 of uncultured Enterocloster sp. Classification (GTDB taxonomy): domain Bacteria; phylum Bacillota; class Clostridia; order Lachnospirales; family Lachnospiraceae; genus Enterocloster. The sequence goes on from CALWMT010000089.1 coordinate 1,043, forward strand.
CCATCCAGGCAAAGGCCTATGAGCGTCAGCAGGAGGAGATACGGCGGCAGGAAAGGCTGATTGAGCGCTTTAAGCACAAGCCCTCCAAGGCGGCCTTTGCGCGGTCGCGCAGGAAGATGCTGGAGCGGATGGAGCGGGTGGAAAAGCCGGAGGAGGACCATACATGCATGGCGGTGGGGCCTATTGAGCCGGAGGTCCTGGGCGGCAAATGGGTGCTCCAGGCAGAGCATCTGAAAATTGGCTATAGAACCCCTCTTTTGGAGCTCAGCCTCCGGATTCGCAGGGGGCAGAAAATCGGGATTTTAGGGGACAACGGAGCGGGAAAGACCACCTTTTTAAAGACTGCAGCGGGATTCCTTGCACCCCTGGAGGGCCGCTGCGTTCTGGGAGGTCATATTACCATCGGATATTTTGACCAGCTTTCCGCGGGGATTCAGTCGGAATTGACGGCAGCGGAGCATTTTTCCGCTCTTTTTCCAGGCCTTACCCAGAAGGAGGTCCGGACGATTCTTGGCCGGTATCTTTTCGGCGGCCGGGAGGCCGCCAAGCGGGTGAATGACCTTTCCGGAGGAGAGAGGGCCCGCCTGGTGCTGGCAGAGCTTCTCACCAGCCGCCCCAATTTCCTGATTTTGGACGAGCCCACCAATCACATGGATATTCAGGCCAAGGAGGTTTTGGAGGAGGCATTTTCCGCTTACACAGGGACAATACTTTTTGTGAGCCACGACCGCTATTTTATCAGCCGGGTGGCGCAGTCTCTGCTTATGTTTGAAAATGGAGCGGCCATGTACTATCCCTTTGGCTATCAGCATTATCTGGAGCGCAGGGAAAGAGAGCTAACCCTTGGGGAGAGCCCGGCGGCCCGGATAAAGGCGGAGGAGCAGGCGCTGGTCGCGGGGCTTCGGGCGGTGCCGAAGGGTGAGCGGGGCTGCCTGCGGGAAATTTCTACAGAAGCCGCTTACGAGGACTGGCGGCTGCGCCTGGCCGGCGAGCCCATGGAGGAGGCTGCCCGGCGGGTGGAGGCGCTGGGGGACCTGGTGCGGGAGGAGGAGGCGCGCGGGCTGCTTCGGTGGACGCAGGAAGCCCTTGAGGAGCCAGAAGCCTCTGAGGAGCGGGAAGCTTTTGGGAGGCAGGAAGCTAAGAGGGCTGGCACGCCCGGCCCCTGCTCTGGGGACCATGCAGAGGCGCTCCGGGAGGCCTGGGACGCCTGGCATGAGGCCTGCCTGGCCTGGTATGAGGTCTGGTGCGGGGAGGAGCAGGAGAGCGGCTGATTTCCGCCAATTATCACAGTTCAGACGGCGGGTATACCCTAAAGGGCGCCTGGTCTTCCTGTCCGCTGTCTGAACGATTACTTTAGAAATTCTTTTGGATTTTATGCATATGGATTTTTGATTTGCCTGATATCATAACAAGCGTAAGGAGGATGTGGATATGAGCGGGGACCGGATTCTGCTGGTGGAGGATGATAAGGAGATACGGGAGGGAATCGAGATTTTCTTAAAAGGGCAGGGATACCAGGTATTCCAGGCCGCGGATGGAGTGGAGGGCCTTGCCGTTTTGGAGCGGGAGCCCATTGACCTGGCGATTGTGGATGTGATGATGCCCCGGATGGATGGCATCACTATGACGGCCCGGCTGCGGGAAGCCTACGATTTTCCGGTGATTTTTCTGTCGGCGAAGTCCGAGGAGGTGGACAAGATACTGGGACTGAACATGGGGGCGGACGATTATGTAACCAAGCCCTTCACCCCCATGGAGCTTCTGGCCCGGGTCAATTCCCATCTAAGGAGATATCATCGTTTCCTTGACCGGCTGAATTCCAAGCAGGAGGAGAATCCAAAAGCGCACCGCCTGGGAGGCATCGAGGTCAATGAGGAGACGGTGGAGGTCCTGGTGGATGGGAAGGCGGTGAAGGTCACGCCCATTGAGTTTAAGATTCTGCTTCTGCTCATTCAGAATCCAGGCCGGGTATTTCCCGCAGAGGAAATCTACGAGAGAGTCTGGAATGAGCGGGCGGTCAATACGGACACGGTCATGGTTCACATCCGCAATCTGCGGGAGAAAATCGAGGTAAACCCGCGGGAGCCGAAATATATAAAGGTGGTGTGGGGAGTTGGATATAAGATTGAAAAACAACCATAAGTGGGGAGTTCTGCTCATTATTTCCCTGATTTTAGCGGTTTCAGTGGCGACAGTGGGACTATATCCCTATATGCAGAAAAAGACAGCGGAGTACAGGAGGAACTGGTCGGAGGCAGAGGCAGACCATGAGACACAGCCGGCATTTGGAAATGTGGCGGTTCAGGTTATGAATTTCAGCTATGAAATCTGGCACCAGAAACGCCAGGAGGAGGAAGGACGGCTTCTGACCTATTCCCAGACCTTCCTTCCGGGGCTGGAGGCGCTTATCCGGTCAGCCCAGACAAATGGCTATGCGTCGGAGACAGAGGAATTTTCCCTTGAGGAATACGGCGCGGACTATTACTATGGAATCCAGCAGCTTATGGATGAGGTGGGAGGCGAATGGGAGAGCCTGTACCAGCAGTACAGCTCGAAGCTGACCTACGCGGTGGCTGGGGAGGACGGCACCTTTGAGCGCAGCAATGTGAACCGTCCGCAGAATTATTTCAGCCAGCCCCTCAAAGAAAATGAGCTGGGATTCGAGATTGTATTTTCCTCTACGGGGCGCATGCATGTCGCGGATGTGCAGGGGCCGGAGGACTACTGCACGGGACTTATCCAGGCAGCCAGCCGGTTTGAGTTTTACGACCCTTTGGCCGTGCGCCTGTCCGATGACTACCTTTACAGCGGCGTGCAGTTTGTGGGCCCGCGGGATATGACCATTGTCTTTCGCTGCAATCCCCTGGTGATGAGCGGATGGGACCCGGACGGAGCCCGCCTTGCCGGAACAAGCACCTATGAGGCGGATATACGCGACTATCTGCGGGGCGAAGGGCTGTATACCGTGGTGTTTGTCATGATGGCGGTACTGGCGGCGGCAGCGATTCTCATTCCTTTTATAAAATCCTTTGCCATCGGGAGAAGCGCCCTGTGCCGTATGCCCTTTGAGCCGCTCTGCGCCATTGGCTTTCTATGGTTTGCCATGCTGGCGGAGGGAAGCGTGCTGGCTGTGGTCACAGCATCCTTTGTGGATGGAAGGCTGGCCCAGGAATTTATGGAGGCTGGATTTGGGCGCGTCGCCGCCGGGATTCTGTCCATCGCTGTGAATATAGGCTTCTGGGCGCTGTTCTACGGTGTATTTTACTGGGGAATTACCTGTATCCGGGCCGTAGGCTCCCTGGGGCCCTGGAGGTATTTTAAAGAGCGGACCTGGGTGGGGCAGTTCTGCCGCTTTGTGAAGCGGCAGCTCAGCAGGGCCCTGGATTTATTCCAGGAGACGGACTGGCAGAGCCATTCCACTCGGCTGATTGGAAAGGCAGTTGTTATCAATTTTCTCATTCTGTCGCTGATTTCCTGCCTGTGGTTCTGGGGCATCGGAGCGCTGATTATTTACTCCTTCGTGCTGTTTTTTATGATAAAAAAGTATTGGAGCCGGATGGAGGGGAAATATCAGATTCTGTTAGACGGCATCAACCGGATGGCGGAAGGCCAGCTGGATGTGGAGATTGAGGAGGATCTTGGGATTTTCAATCCCTTTAAGGAGCAGCTGGCAAAAATTCAGAAGGGCTTTAAAAAGGCCGTGGCCCAGGAGGTAAAGAGCGAGCGCACCAAATCAGAGCTCATCACCAATGTGTCCCATGACCTGAAAACCCCTCTGACCGCAATTATCACGTATGTAAATCTTTTAAAGCAGGAGGGCATCACCGACGAGGAGAGGGAGGCATACATCCAGGTGCTGGACCAGAAATCCATGCGGCTCAAGGCGCTGATTGAGGACCTGTTTGAGGTGAGCAAGGCCAGCAGCGGGGCCATCTCCCTGCATCTGGAGCCAGTGGATATCGTGAGCCTGATGAAGCAGGCCAGGTTTGAGCTGGCGGAGAAGATAGAGGCCAGCGGCATTGATTTCCGCTTTCAGCTGCCGGAGGAAAAGGTGATTTTGACCCTGGACGGGGAGAAGACCTATCGGATTTTTGAAAATCTCCTGGTGAACATCACAAAATACGGGCTGGCCGGGACGCGGGCCTACATCCAGATAGCGGAGGAGCCGGAGAATTGGGTGAGCGTGGCTATGAGAAATATCTCGGAGCAGGAGCTCACGGTTTCTCCCGAGGAGCTGAGCGAGCGCTTTGTCCGGGGAGATGCCTCCCGCAATACCGAGGGGAGCGGCCTGGGGCTGGCCATTGCCAGGAGCTTTGTGGAGGTTCAGGGCGGCACAATGAAGATTTCGGTTGAGGATGACATTTTCCGGGTGGTGATTCGGTGGAAGCGGGAACCGGATGCCGAAGAGAGCAGGGATGCCGAAAATAGCTGAAAAACTGTAAGAAAGGAGGCGTTGCATAGCTAACCGCCCCATGCTATACTTGTGTGAGGAGTATGATAGGCTGTCTGTCGTCTTTCGCGTGCCATTTATCAGATTTGCAGGCAAAGCTGCGAGTGATCCGATAAAATGGATGGTGTCAAAGGAAGACAAATATACAGCAGCGGGGGTGGAACACTTGGCAAGGATTCGTGTGGATTGGGAAAAGACGCGGTTGTCAATTTCGCAGATGGAGGAGTATGCCCAGGAATTAAAGCAGATGGCTGGCGAGGTGGATGATGTCAGAGGCAATCTGCGCTTTAAGATTTTGAGCAGCGATATAATCGCATCAACTTTACGGCTGATGTCAGAGCGGCTTACGGGAGCGGAGTCTTCGGTGCGCACGCTGGGCAGCAGCCTTTCTGCGATCACAAATACGTATAGGAATACGGAGCGCGGCATATTTCAGGCGTGGGATGATTCGGCTGAGCTAAAGCAGGCGGCAGATGCGTATGACAATACAACGCAGACATTTGACGATAACCCGGATAACGGCACCTATGGGGCGGACCAGGGGGATATGGCGAATAATAAAAAGGGTATCTGGTTTTTTGGCTTTCGCTGGTTTGAGGATGAAGATCTCTATGCCTATATACGGCAGCACAGCCGTTATCAGGACTATTCTCAGACAGAGATCGCAGAGCTCATGGATCAGATAAACAGCGAGGGCTGCGGCTACGCTGCTATGGTCAACAATATATTTGTGGAGTACGAGGGCCGGGAGGAGGAATTTGAGCGTGTCTTTGGATTCCCAATGTATGATAAGGATGGCAGAGCGAATTACAATTACCTTTTAGTCGATTTTTACGCGTGTACAGACGACAAATATTATCTGGATGAAGCCTATGGAGCAGCATCCCTCGTGAATGACGTGATTTTAGAGTATCTGGGCGGCCGAGAGGATGAATTCCGGGAAAAGTATGGCTGTGATCCTGTTATAAAGGGTGAGAATGGTGAGAACTTAGTAAATCCAGAGGCAAGACAGAAAATTTTAGATGAGTATCAGGATCAGAGTGTTGTTACCATGGAGGGCTCGGGCACCACAGAATATTCTCTGGAGAACCGTTTTAGGCATTATATGGAACAGAAGGATGTGGAGTGCTCGGTAGAAACTCTGGATGCAGGGGCTATATCAGGCGGGACCATTGATCAGTATTTGGATGAAGGAAAGAGCGTCAACATTTCCGTTGATGGCTTTAATCTTTATCGGGAGGATGGCACTGCTGCGGCTGTGGATGTGGGCGGTCATTGGATGACAATCACAGGCACCACAGAGGACGGGAGATACATTGTATCGAGCTGGGGCGGACGTTACTTTTTAAACCCATCCGAGCTGAACAATCCAAGCTTTTTCATTACGGATATATATGTCTGACGGATCGGAGGAGAGTGTATGAAGTGGGTCAGAGCCGGCATGCTGCTTTGTATGCTTATCTTCTTGGTATCCTGCGCAGCTGAAAACAATACGGAAACAGCTCCTAAGCAGGATGCCAAGCAGGCTTCTTCGTCAGAGGCAGCAGCGGAAGTGGAATATGAGGAGGGAAACATGAGAAGGGAATTCTGTACGGTTGAAAGCCTTCAGGAGGATTATTTTGTCCTTGAAAACACAAAGGGAGAACGGTATCATATAGATAATTCTCTGCGGGATAATTTTGAAATAGGAGATGAGGTCCTGCTTATTTATACGGATCGAAGATCTGTGGAGGACGGAGCCTTTGAAGCGGAGGTCAGGGCGGTTTACCCGGACAGCTCCAGACTTCTTCGGCCGTCCCGGTGATATAAAAGAAGCGGGAACGATAAAATACAAGGGGGAAAATGAGTATGCAGTTTAAAAACCTGGAGCCAGAGGATATTATGAAAATTATGCCCTTTGTGGGGCGCAGGCCGAACAAGACCTGCGACAGCGGAGTGGTGGACAGCTTTCTGTGGCGGGAGTATTATCATGTGCAGTACGCGATCAGCGAAAACAGAGCGGTACAGTGGCTGATGGAGGTGGACGGAGAGCCTTACACAGCTATGCCGCTGTGTGCCGAAGAGGATCTGGAGAAAAGCTTTTATGAGCTGGTGGATTATTTCAATCAGGTCCTGAAAAAGCCTCTGCGCATTTACCTGGCGGACGAGGAGGCGGTCCAGTTTCTGAATCTGGACCCGGTCCGATTCCAGGTGACAGAGCAGGAGGACCTAAAGGATTATCTCTACGACGGGGAGGCCCTCCGCACCCTGGCGGGCAAAAAGCTTCACAAGAAAAAGAACAATTACAATGCCTTTGTGAAGGCTTATGAGGGGCGGGTGGAATACCGGCGCTTATGCTGCTCGGACCGGGATGAGGTTTGGAAATTTTTGGATGACTGGCGGCTGAAAAAGGGGGATGATGTGGAGGAGCATCTGGACTATGAGGTGCGGGGCATCCATGAGATTTTGAAGAATTGCTCCATCATGCCCGTGGAGATGGGCGGCGTCTATGTGGACAATAAGCTGGAGGCCTTTTCCATCGGTAGCTTTAATCCCCTGGAAAATATGGCGATCATTCACATTGAGAAGGCGAACCCGGACATGCGCGGCCTGTACCAGTATATCAACCGGGAATTTCTCATACATGCCTTCCCCAGTGTGCGCCTGGTGAACCGGGAGGATGATTTGGGCCTGGAGGGCCTGCGAAGGGCGAAGATGTCCTACAATCCAGTGGACTTTGCCAGAAAATATAGTGTAAATCAGATATGGCCGTGAGGTGCGGGATGCGTTATTTAAAGCAGGAGGAAAAGAAGCGGTGCCGAAAGCTCTGGGAGGAGGCCTTCCCTGAGGACTCCCAGGCATTTGACGACTATTATTTTGCGGAAAAGCTAAAGGACAATCGGATTTTGGCAGAGGAGGAGGACGGGGAAATCATCTCCATGGTCCAGCTGAACCCTTACCGTGTCCGCGTCAGGGACCGGGTGTATGCGCTGTCCTACATTGTGGGAGTGGCCACCCGGGCAGACCGGCGGCACAGAGGGCATATGCGCAGGCTCCTGCTTGCGATGCTTGCGGACATGCGGCGGGAGAGGGTTCCCTTTACCTTTCTCATGCCTGCGGCGGAGGCCATCTATCTGCCTTTTGATTTTCGCTTTATCTATGACCAGCCCCATCTGCGCTGGCGGAGCGATACACTGCGGGCAGAAAGCGCCGGCACGGATGCATCCGCCATCCGGGAGCTGGCTCTCTGGCAGCAGAGGGAGCTCACCGGCCGGTTTGAGGTCTGCACGGTGCGTGACGAGGACTATATCCGAAACCAGATGGGGGAGCTGGCGAGCGAGAAGGGGGAGTGGACTCTATTTCGCGGCAGGGAGGAAAGTCTTCTGGGGATGGAGGGCATCTGGGGACTTGAAAAACGGGAACAGCGGTTTTTGTATGCCTGCCCCGGGCTGACGGAGGAGGAGAAGCCGGCCACACCGGCCATCATGGCGCGGATTACCTGCCTGGAGGAATTTTTACAGTCCATTTCCCTGAGAGAGGACGCCCCGGTGGAGCGCCTGGAGGTGCTGCTTACGGTGAAGGACGGCCTGATTCCGGAAAATGACGGTACCTTCCTCTGGACGCTTGACCGGGAAGGCTCTGCGGCGGAGGCCGTGGGAGCGCGGCAGGCCCGGAGACCGGAGTACGAA
>CALWMT010000090.1 GCA_944382045.1 uncultured Enterocloster sp.
ACGAGCCTGAAGGGATTCGAACCCCCGACCCACGGCTTAGAAGGCCGTTGCTCTATCCAGCTGAGCTACAGACTCACACACCTGACAGCCCGCCATACTGCCGCAGCTATACCGTCTCTGCTGTCAACGTGCTATAGTTTACCATAGGTTTGCAAATAATGCAAGCACTTTTTTATCTTTTTACGTCAGATTTGGCAGCGGCTCCGGCGGCGGACTTGTCACCCGTCCAGACGGTCATCCCACTGCCAGGCCAGCCGGCCATAGCGGCGGGCAATTCCCCTTATCTCCCGTTTCAGCTCCTCCGTCAGCTCCCCCTCTTTCAGGCGCCATTTCCAGTTGATGCCCACAGTGGAGGGCTGATTCATCCGGCAGGTATTGTCATATCCCATATAATCCTGCATGGGAATCACGCAGAGGCTGGCGCGGCTGGCCATAATCAGGCTGATAAAGGAGGTGTGCAGGTACTGTCTGGGCGTATAGCGGTCGCAGATATAGGCCCGCGCCAGACGCCGCTCCTCCTCCGTGATGCTCTCAAACCACCCCCGGATGGTCTCATTGTCATGGGTGCCCGTGTAGGCCACGCAATTTTCCGTATAATTGTGGGGCAGATAATCATTGGCGCAGCCGGAATCCCGTGAATCAAAGGCAAATTCCAGAACCTTCATGCCGGGAAAGCCGCTGTCACGCACCAGCCGGCGCACCGAATCCGTCACGTACCCCAGATCCTCGGCGATGACCTCCTTCTCTCCCAGCACCTCCCGCATTCTGCGAAACAGGTCCATGCCCGGCCCCTTTTCCCAGTGTCCGTCGATAGCCGTCTTCGCCCCCCGGGGAATGGAATAATACTCGTCAAATCCCCGAAAATGGTCGATGCGCACCACATCATAGAGGGAAAAGCAATGGGCCAGGCGCTTCATCCACCAATCATAGCCTGTCTGCCGGTGGTATTCCCAGCGGTACAGGGGATTGCCCCACAGCTGCCCCACAGCAGAGAAGCCGTCCGGCGGGCAGCCGGCCACCGCCGTGGGCACATTGTCCCCATCCAGCTGAAAAAGCTCCGGATGGGCCCAGGCATCCGCGCTGTCCATGGCCACATAAATGGGAATATCTCCTATGATGCGCACGCCCTGGCGGTTGGCGTACTCCTTAAGCGCCCGCCACTGTTTATAGAAAGTAAACTGCAGGTACTGCTGGAACTCAATATCAAAATACAGCTCCCTGCGGTAAAAATCCATGGCATAGTCCCAGCGCAGGCGGATATCCTGCGCCCACTCCGTCCAGGGCGCCCCGCCGAACCGCTCCTTCACAGCCATAAACAGGGCATAGTCAGAGAGCCACCATCCATTTTCCTGCACGAACCGGTTATACGCGGGATTATTGCTGATATCGCTGCGCTCATAGGCCCGGCGCAGCAGGGGATAACGGTTCTCGTACAGCTTTTTATAATCAATCGTGCCCTCCATCTCTCCCAGATCCGCAGCCCCGCACTCCTCCTCCGTCAATACGCCCTCCTCAATCAGGGCTTCAAGGCTGATAAAATACGGGTTGCCCGCATAGGTGGAAAAGGACTGGTACGGCGAATCCCCATAGCTTGTGGGGCCCAGAGGAAGGATCTGCCAGTACGTCTGCCCCGCAGCCTTCAGCCAGTCCACAAAATCATAGGCGCTTTTTGAAAAACAGCCGATGCCGTATTTGGACGGCAGGCTGGTAATAGACAACAGTATTCCCGCTCCTCGGTTCATCCTCGCTCCTTCCGGCAAATCGCCGCTTCCCTTTTATTTTTTTCCGATGCAGGCCCTCCGGTTTGAATCATGACCCCGCAGTGATCCGATACCCTTGGACTGTCCGTCCCATTAAAAACAGTGCGGGACGTAAGCACCGGCAGCTCCTCCCGGCACCAGATATAATCAATCCGCATGCCTTCCCCGCTCCCCCGGCTCCTCCAGCCGTCAATCGCTTCCCGTACCGTCAGGCCGTCATCCCGCACATCCGCCAGGAGGTATGTGTCCTTCCAGCCATGGTCCCTGACATACGCATACCCCTGATCCGGTATGTGGCACGGGCTGTTAAAATCCCCCATGACCCATACGTTTCCCGCCTTTTGCTGCTCCCTTACGCAGGCCTCCAGCCGGTCCCACTGGGCCTTAAACGGCTCCTCCTCATCCTCCCACCAGCCCATATGGACCGTATAGAACCAGACATCCGGAATGCCCTGAATCTGGATCCCCAACGCCTGGCGCGTCTTCCAATTCGAATAATCCTGAATCCTGCTCAATGGCCGCCCGACCGCCCTCTCTATGGGCCGGAGGCTGAAAAAAGCCAGCCCCTCGTCATATTTTCCATAGCCCAGCTTTACAGGCAGCCAAGTCCAGAAATACCGGCAGCCATACTCCCGCAGAAGCTCTGCCAGCCTGGCCGCGTAATTCCCGCACCGCAGCGCAATTTTCTTCCGGCATGTCTCCCCTGCCTCGGGCTCCCAAAATCCCTCCCGCATGTGTTCGGGAAGCAGCCCTTCGGAAGCCTCCTGATTTACCTCCTGAAGCCCCAAAATATCCGGCTTCTCCCTGGCAATCCACTGGGCTGTCCCAAGGAGCTTCCTCTCCTGCTCCTCCTCCGCCAGGCTGTGAGTGTTAAACGTTAGAATCTTCATAGGACATCATTAATATCTGATTTCAGCACATCTGCCTTGGGACCGTACACGGCCTGAATCCCTGTGTCCTTCTTAAGCAGCCCAAGAGCGCCCTCTGCCTTCCAGGCCGGAAGCTCCGCCACCCTGGAGGGGTCCTTCACCGTCACCCGCAGGCGGGTCATGCAGGCGTCCACCAGAACGATATTTTCCCGTCCGCCCAAAAGGCCGATGATGCGCTCCGCCTGGCTGCTGCTTTCAGCAGGGCCGCCCTGCTCCTGGCCGGTTCTCTCCTCACCGCCGCTGTTCTCGTCCGTGTAATTGCCCAGACGGCCCGGCGTGGCAAACTGAAATTTTCCAATCATAAAATATGCCACTGCATAGCCTATGGCAAAAAATGCCGCCACACAGATAACAAAATTGATAATATCCCCTGTAAGTCCTGCCCGCACGGACATCGGAATTCTCGTAAAAAACTCCAGGTTCCCAAAGGAATGCAGCCTTAAGTCAATGATCCCAGCCATGGCAAAGGCGCAGCCCTGCAGAACGGCATACACAATGTAGAGGGGCAGTGCGCAGAACATGAACATAAATTCCAGCGGTTCTGTGACGCCGGTGAGAAACACGGCCAGCACCGTTGACAGGAACATGGACCTGTACTGCCTGCGCTTATCCGCATCCACCCGGCGGTACATAGCCAGGGCAATGCCGGTGAGAAGGCCCGTTGCGCCAATCATCTGTCCAACCTTGAAGCGGGCCGGGGTCACAGAGGTCAGAAGATGCTCGTAGGCCGCCATGTCCCCTGCGCTCTTAAAGTTAATCAGGTCATTAGCCCAGGCCAGCCACAGCGGATCCTGGCCAAATACCTGACTTCCCGCATTCACCCCTGTCTGTATCAGGTAGGTTCCGCCGAAGGAAGTATAATTCATGGGTATGGTCAGCATATGGTGAAGGCCAAAGGGGAGAAGCAGGCGCTCCAGAGTTCCGTAAATAAAGGGCGCCAGCACCGGGGATGTGGAGGATGAATTGGCAATCCACACGCCGAAGGCATTGATTCCCGCCTGCACCACAGGCCATACCAGGGCCATAACAAGGGAGATAAGGACGGACCAGGCAATCACCACCATGGGCACAAACCGTTTTCCGTTAAAAAAGGAAAGGGCATCCGGCAGTTTTCTGTAATTATAATATTTATTGTAAATGACTCCCCCTGCAAAGCCGGATATAATACCCACAAACACACCCATATTTAAGGCAGGCGCCCCCAGCACGGATGTGAAATAGCCGTCCACCGGTATTTCCTTTCCAAACAGCGTGCGGGTCACGGCTTCCGGATCCGCCAGCATATCCGCTGTCACTCCAAAAATCGCACCCGTGATGGAATTGATGAGAATAAAGGCGATGACAGCCGCAAAGGCGCCGCCCGCCCGCTCCTTTGCCCAGGATCCGCCGATGGCCACAGCAAAGAGAATGTGCAGGTTATTGATAATGGCCCATCCAATGCTCTCCATGGTGCTCCCCACCATAAAGAGCATGCGTACATCGGATCCGCTCATCTGCACCAGCTTGCCAAGGCTTATCATCAGTCCCGCAGCAGGCATGACCGCAATAACCGTCATCAGCACCTTGCCCAGCTTCTGAAGCAGGTCAAAGTTAACAGATGGCTTCTTTTCCCCGCTGCGCTCTCCGGCCCCGTCCGGCTCCTGGGCGGCCTCATCTGGCTTCTGGGCAGCCCCGTCTGGCTCCTGAGCGGCTCCATCCGGCTCCTTGACGGCCGGGGGCTGCTCCTGGGCAGCTCCATCCGGCTCCTGGGCGGCCGGGAGAACCGTCAGCACTGCGCTCTCTCCCGCGCGGCAGGCCCCCTCGTGGTACAGCAGACGCTTTCCCTCCATCCCCCCGCAGAGCAGGATCGGGGTAATGGGGCTGATGCCCTTCTCCTCCAGAAAGCGCAGATCCACCTCCGCTATGGGATCCCCAGCCTGCACCTTATCCCCCACCTTGACCAGGGCCTTAAAGCAGGCTCCCTTAAGGGCTACGGTCTCCAGACCAATGTGGATCAAAATCTCCAGCCCCTCCTCTGTCCGGAATCCATAAGCGTGAAGGGTGTCCGCCACGGATACCACTTCGCCTGTCACCGGGCTTACAATCCTGCCGTCCTCCGGGATTACCGCGATTCCATCCCCGATAATTTTTTGAGAAAATACCGGATCCGGCACTTCCTCCAGCGGCACGGCCCGCCCTGCAGCCGGCGCCAAAATCTGTATTCTCCCCTGTGCGGTTTCTCTGCTGGCCATCTTCCGCAGCCTCCCTCTCGCTTTCGTCAGCGTTTGCATTGTTTGCGCAAACGCTTGCATTAAATATATTGCGTTTTTTCCATCTTTTCAAGCTCTTTTTTTAATTTAAACTTCTTTCTCCCTTTTATACAAGAATCCGCTTCCATTTTTGTACAATATTAGCTGCACACGTCTGCATCGCAGGCAGCGCAAAGCGCCTGCGTCAGGGAGCGTGAAGACAAGGCGGCCAGTAAGATACGCGGCCCCGTTGACTTTCCCCCTGCTCTGGCTTACAATGATAGCAAATTCTTCAGGGGCAAAACCATGTTTACAAGCAAGCTTGACACCTGCTTTTGCCCCTGTTTACCCGCCGTCTGAACTGTTACCAAGAAATGGAGGAAGCATAATGGCTGTAACAATCAAAGAGGTGGCTGCGCTGGCCGGAGTCTCCCCCTCTACCGTATCCAGAACCTGCAAAAACAATCCCTCCATCAGTGAGGAGACAAAAGAAAGGGTGCGGCGGGCCATGGCCCAGCTGGGCTATGAGCCCAATTTCCAGGCCAGCAATCTGGCCTCCCAGAATTCCCGGGCCATCGGCATTATACTTCCCCCCTCAGAAAAGGAGGCCTTTGAAAACCCCTTCTATCTGGAGGTCATCCGGGGCATCAGCCAGTTCTGCAACCAGCGCCAGTACATCAACACCGTCATCACCGGCAGAGATGACCGGGAAATCCTTCAGGCCATCCGCTCCATGACCCGCAGCGGGCAGGCGGACGGCTTTATCGTCCTCTATTCCCGGCAGAAGGATCCCATCATTGACTATCTCTACGGGGAAGGCCTGCTCTTTGTCCTCATCGGGAAGGCTTACCAGTTCGCCAACCAGACCATTTACATCGATAATGACAATATGCTGGCGGGGCAGGAGGCGGCAGACTATCTGTGGAATCTGGGCCACCGCCGCATCGCCTATATCGGAAGCGGGAACAGCCTTATGTTCTCTGCCGACCGGCGCTCCGGCTATGAGGCCGCCATGCTCCGGCAAGGATGCGCCCCGGATCCCGGCTTCTGTGTGGAGGTTCCCTCCCTCACAGAGGAGGGCTGGGCTCCCATCCGTCAGCTCTTGGGACGGGACGACCGCCCCACCGCCGTTATCGTCAGCGACGATATCCTGGCGGTGGCAGTAGAGCGGGTGTGCATGGAAATGGGGCTTTCCATACCGGAAGATATCTCCATTCTCTCCTTCAACAACTCCCTCTTCGCCCGTCTGACCTCCCCCCAGCTCACCTCCGTGGATATCAATTCCCTCCAGCTGGGAACAGAGGCCGCAGCACAGATGATCAGCCACATGGAGAATCCCAATCTGATGGCCACCAAGATCATTGTCCCCCACCGCATCATTGAGCGGGACAGCTGCCGGCGCTGGGATGGGATATAAGGCTGCAAACGCAGAGCCCCAAAGCGCAAAATGGCCGGACAGGAAACGGCGCATCCGCCTATCTCCCGTCCGGCTCTTTTACAGCCACTCATTCTCCGGAAATTCGTCCTTGTCATCCTCCAGGTCCAGATAGCGAAACTCGAAATGCGCCTCCCCCTCCTTATCCAGCGTCATAACCACATACGAGGGCCGTCTTCCCTCCTGCCGCGGATAGGACAGGCTTCCCGGGTTCAGCACAATCAGGTCCTTATCCCCCTTCTTTTTGTCCACATCGTAATAGGGCCTATGGGTATGGCCGAACATGACAATGTCAAAGCCCCGGGCCCTGGCCTCCTGGCGCAGGTACTCCGTCCCCACGGACACGCTGTAATAATGTCCATGGGTCAGAAGCACCCGGTATCTGCCCAGCATAAAATCCTGCTCCCGGTCCAGCCGGGAAAAGAAATCATTATTTCCCGAAACCATCTCCATCACACAGGAGGGGTTCACCCAGGAGGCGATGGCATATTCGCTTCCCTCCGCGTCCCCCAGATGGATGAACATATCCAGGGGCTTCTCCCTCTCGATTACCCGCTCCAGATTCTTGTCCTTGCGGTGGGTATCGCTGACAATCAATATCTTCATCACCGGCTGTCTCTCCCGTCCTTCTCAAGCTCTGCTGCCAGGACCCTCTTGATGGCCTCCAGCGCCTTGCCCCGATGGCTTATCTTATTTTTCTCCTCCATGGTAATCTCCGCCGAGGTCATGCCAAACTCCGGCAGATACAGAATCGGGTCATAGCCAAAGCCGCCTGTCCCCGCGGGCTTCTCGGCAATCAAGCCCTCCATGGTCTCCTCCGCGTGCAG
Source organism: uncultured Enterocloster sp. (assembly GCA_944382045.1). Lineage (GTDB taxonomy): Bacteria > Bacillota > Clostridia > Lachnospirales > Lachnospiraceae > Enterocloster. The sequence continues at coordinate 7,180 of CALWMT010000090.1, forward strand.
CACCCGCCCGTCCGGAAGAACCGCCGCGATATTGCAGACAAACCGGGCGCTGCGCTCTTTTCCCTTGGCATCCTTCAGCCGGTCGATAATATTCTGGTTCTTTATAACATAGGAGGTGTCCTCTCCCATGTAGCGGGCGGAGTAAATGCCCGGCTCCCCGCCGATGTAATCCACCACCAGTCCGGAGTCATCCGCCAGCACAATATCTCCCGTGCAGTTCCACACAGCCTGGGCCTTAATCTGGGCATTCTCCCCAAAGGTTTTCCCGTCCTCCACAATCACAGGGTCCGCCCCCGCCTCCTTCATGGACAGCACCGGGAGCCCCAGGTCCGCCAGGATAGCCCGCACCTCCCGCATCTTTCCTTCATTTCCCGTGGCAAATATAATTCTGTGTCCCATGCTTCACTCTCCCGCTTCCATATAAGCCTTCAGGCAGACATTGCATCTCTGGGTCTCCTCCACATGCTCCCAGCGTTTCCCGTCGAAGCTCAGATATCCCTCTCCGTCCGTCAAATCCACCTGGGCAGTGCCGTCGCCCGCGTCGTATTCGATGGCCACCGGGTGCACTGTGCCCGGCGTCATTATTTTTATAATTATAGCAAACTTTTCCCCTTCCTCCAAGGGAATTTTTTCTTCAAAGGGAATGGTGTAATACCCCGCATAGCGGAGGCCTCCCTGGGCCAAAAGGCGGCGGTCATTGAGCGGGACGCCTCCGCCTGCTTTCGGCACACCGGCCATCCCCGGCTCCCGGGGCAGCTGCCGGGCCAGGTATATCTCATATTCCGTGTCCTTGTCCGTGGCGTAAAAGCCGGCCGCAGCCAGGTGCTCCCCAGCCTCTGCCGTGTAGGCCGCGCTAAACCAGGCCTCCTCATTTCCATAGCCTATCTGTCCAATCCATCCGCACAGGTCCCCCTGGCAGATGCGGTCATAATTGTCCGCAGGCTCAATTCCCGTGTAGACAATATTGTTCACGCCGATGTTTATGTCATAATAGGATACATAAAAATATCCCTCATCGCCGAATTCCTCCCCCCAGCTGTTGGTGCAGATGAAGGCGCCGTCCCCCTCCGGCTCTATGGAAAAGCTTTCCTTGGGGTAGGCGTCATCCCAGCCGATAATCACCGAATCGTGATTGGGCGCAGAGGGACCTTCATAACAATAGGCATTGGTCTGGGGATTGTAATGGGGCGATTCGTCCATCCCGTTTTCCATGGAGGTATACAGGGCGCTCTGCACGCCCCCCTGCAGATAGACCGCGCGCTTGATGGCCTCATAATCCTTGGGGGGCAGAATTTGTATCTCCTGCACGTGGCGGCAGGCGGAAAGCCCCTCCGGGGAAATCCCATCCCCATACGGGTCTGCCTCCTCAGGCACCGGCCCTGTCCAGGAGAGGAGATAGGCCATGGACATGGTATATTCCCCTCCCTCATTGGGCTCCAGCTGAAAGTGGTTGTGCCTGGTCATATGGTCCACGGAAAATGTCAAATCCTCCTCCGGGAGCAGGGAGGAGGACAGCGCGGTCAGGGAGGCAAAGGCCCAGCAGGTGCCAAGCTCCCCCTGATTCCCGATGCGGGGGGCGCGGCCCTCCTTCCGGTAGTCGTAGGAGGCGGGCAGCAGAGCGGACGAGCTTTCGGCAAGCCCCCCTATACCGGCGCACGCTTCCTCGTCCGCAGACTCCTCCGCACGGACCCGTGCTGCCTCACCGGCGGGCTCTCCCGCACAGGAGGCCAGAACAAGCGTTAGCGCCAAAAGGAGCCCGGCTCCGGAAAATCCCCCGGGCCGCCTTCCCGCTGGTTTCTCAGATCGCATGCTCACAGCTCCTCTGTCCGGGGCGCCCGATCCTCTGGCCGGGGATTCCGCTCCGCCGGCCCCCTTCTCGGCGGCTTCGGCCCCAGGAACTGATAAAAATAGGTCTTCATCATTCCATTATAAATCTTGCGG
>CALWMT010000091.1 GCA_944382045.1 uncultured Enterocloster sp.
TAGACGCCGAGGTGAGAAAGAAATAGCAATACATAATTGACAACCAGCAGAATCCTGGTTATACTTACCATGTATCAGCGATTTACACTACACGTTTTTGATGGGACAGAAAGCGACTGCGTCAGGGATATTTGGACAAGCCAGACCTGGCGCATTTTTATCTGGACCATCGCCACATGATGGAGGAGAGATTATGAGACTGAGAAAAGCAGCAAGCGCAGCACTGGCAGGCATGATGGTTCTGTCACTGGCAGCCTGCGGTTCCTCTTCTGAGGAGACCACCGCAGCTGAGACACAGGCGGCGGAGACCACCGCAGCGGCTGAGGCCGAGGACACACAGGCCGCTTCCGAGGAGGCAGCCGAGGAGACCGAGGCTCCTGCTGGGGAGGGCATTGCTCCTGAGGATTTGAAGGTGGGCTTTGTCTACATAGGCGATGAGAATGAGGGCTATACGGCCGCGCACTACGAGGGCGCCAAGGAGATGCAGGAGGCTCTGGGGCTTTCGGATGACCAGCTCATCGTAAAGTGGAATATCCCCGAGGACGAGACCGCAGCGGATGCGGCTATGGACCTGGCGGACCAGGGATGCCAGATTGTATTCGCAAACAGCTTTGGACATGAGTCCTATATCATTGAGGCTGCCAAGGAGTATCCGGATGTGCAGTTCTGCCATGCAACCGGCTTCCAGGCTGCCACAAGCGGCTTATCCAATATGCACAACTATTTTACTTCTATCTACGAGGCCCGCTATGTGTCCGGCGTGGTGGCCGGCCTTAAGCTGAACCAGATGATTGAGGATGGCACTATCACAGAGGATACCTGCAAGATTGGCTATGTGGGCGCTTACCCCTACGCAGAGGTAATCAGCGGCTACACCTCCTTCTTCCTGGGCGCCCGCTCTGTATGCCCCAGCGCTACCATGGAAGTGAAGTACACCAACAGCTGGGCAAGCTTCGACCTGGAGAAGGAAGCGGCTGACGCTCTGATTTCTGACGGCTGCGTGCTCATCAGCCAGCATGCGGACACCACGGGAGCTCCCACCGCCTGCGAGGCAGCCGGCGTTCCCTGCGTGGGCTACAATATTTCTATGATTGCCACAGCTCCCACCCAGGCACTGACCTCCGCGTCCAATGACTGGGGCGCATATGTGACCTACGCTGTGCAGTGCATGGTTGACGGAACCCCCATCCCGGTTGACTGGTGCAAGGGCTTCTCTGACGGCGCAGTGCGCATCACCGAGTTAAATGAGGCTGCGGTTGCTCCTGGAACTGCCGAGAAGGTGGAAGAGGTAGAGGCTCAGCTGGCATCCGGCGAGCTCCATGTGTTTGACACCTCCACCTGGACGGTGAACGGTGAGACACTGACTACCTACAAGAAGGAGGGAAGCGACCTGGAGTACATCTCCGACGGCTATTTCCATGAGTCCGAGTTTGCTTCCGCCCCCGCGTTTGATATTCTGATTGATGGAATTACCACCATTGACAACTAAGACAGCAGAAAAGCGGAGCCATTTGTTTCTGGCTCCGCTTTTCTGGGCAGATGGTAAACTGGCTGCAAGAGAAGAAAAATGAGTCCGGGCGGCGCAGGCGTTCCTGCTGCTGCCGGAACGGTTACGAGGAATGGAGGTCTGCCGATGAGCAGGGAAGCAGCAATCGAGCTGAAAAACATTACAAAACGGTTCGGCAAGGTGACGGCCAACGATAAGGTCTGTCTGTCCGTGCGCCGGGGAGAGATTCTTTCCGTTTTAGGGGAGAACGGAAGCGGGAAGACCACTCTCATGAACATGATATCCGGCATTTATTATCCGGATGAGGGACAGATATTTGTAAATGGGAGAGAGGTTTCCATCCGCTCGCCCAAGGACTCCTTTGCCTTGGGAATCGGCATGATTCATCAGCACTTTAAGCTGGTTGACGTGCTCACCGCTGCGGAAAATATCATTCTGGGACTTCCGGGAAGGGAAGTGCTGGACATGAAGGCTGTGTCCGCCAGGATTCGGGAGCTGACGGAGCGGTATGGCTTTGAGCTGGACCCGGACCAGAAGATTTATGCCATGTCCGTGTCCCAGAAGCAGACGGTGGAGATTGTGAAGCTGCTTTACCGCGGGGTGGATATCCTGATTTTGGATGAGCCCACGGCGGTGCTCACCCCTCAGGAGACCGAGAAGCTCTTTGCTGTGCTGCGGAACATGCGGGAGGCCGGCCATTCCATTATCATTATCACCCACAAGCTCCACGAGGTGCTGGCTCTGTCTGACCGGGTTTCCGTGCTCCGCAAGGGCCAGTATGTGGGAACCGTGGAGACGGCCCAGGCCACGGAGGCTTCCCTGACGGAGATGATGGTGGGCAAGAAGGTGGATTTAAATATCGAGCGGCCTGAGCCTGTGGACCCCCAGCTGCGGCTTAAGGCGGAGGGTCTTACCTGTGTGGATAAGGAAGGGGTGAAGACGCTGGATTCCGTGTCCTTCACCGCTATGAGCGGGGAGATACTGGGCATAGCGGGCATTGCCGGAAGCGGCCAGAAGGAGCTTTTGGAGTCCATTGCCGGACTTCAGGCTCTGAGCGCTGGCTCCATCACCTACTATCCGCCGGAGGGCGGGGAGAGGAATCTGGCGGGAATGTCCGCCGCGGCCATCAGCAATCTGGGCGTGAAGCTTTCCTTTGTGCCGGAGGACCGCCTGGGCATGGGCCTGGTGGGCTCCATGGATATGACGGACAACATGATGCTTAGGGGCTACCGGGGCGGACGGCCCTTCTTCGCGGACAGGAAGCGGCCGAAGAATCTGGCGGAGCACATCATCGAGGAGCTGGAGGTGGTGACGCCGGGGGTGAGCACACCGGTGCGCAAGCTCTCCGGCGGCAACGTGCAGAAGGTCCTGGTGGGCCGGGAGATTTCCTCCAACCCCAAGGTCCTTATGGTGGCCTACCCGGTGCGGGGACTGGATATCAATTCCTCCTACACCATTTATCACCTGCTCAATGAGCAGAAAAAGCAGGGGGCGGCGGTTATCTGCGTGGGCGAGGACCTGGATGTTCTCCTGGAGCTCTGCGACCGGATTCTGGTGCTCTGCGGCGGAAGGGTCAGCGGAATCGTGGACGGCCGGACCGCCTCCAAGGAGCAGATTGGACTTATGATGACGAGGATGGGAGGCGGACAGGATGCGTAGAGAACAGACAGCTGTTTCCAACAAGGAGCCTTTGATGCACATTTCCAAGCGGGATGAAATTGAGATGTGGAAGGCCTGGGCCATCCGGGGGGCGGCGGTGCTTCTCTCCCTGGTGGTCTGTGCAGGGGTGATTGTGGCTCTCACGGGCTTAAACCCCCTGGAGGTTTACAAGGGAGTATTTGACGGAGCGGTGGGAAGCAAGCGCAGGACCTGGATGACCATTCGGGATACCCTGGTGCTTCTGTGCATCGCTATCGGCATTACCCCGGCCTTCAAGATGCGGTTCTGGAATATCGGCGCGGAGGGCCAGGTGCTGATTGGCGGCGTGGCGTCGGCTGCCATGATGATTTATCTGGGGGACAGCCTTCCGGCCTTTGTCCTTCTGCCCATGATGCTTATCGGGAGCGCCCTGGCGGCCATGGTATGGGGCGCTGTCCCTGCATTTTTTAAGGCCAACTGGAATACCAATGAGACGCTGTTTACCCTGATGATGAATTATGTGGCGATGCAGGTCATCACGGTGTGCATCATTTTCTGGGAGAATCCCAAGGGCTCAAACTCTGTGGGAACCATCAATTCCTCCACCAGGGGCGGATGGATTCCGGAGCTCTTCGGCCTGGACTATGGATGGAACCTGATTATCGTTTTGGCGCTGACCCTTGCCATGTTCGTGTATCTGAAATACAGCAAGCAGGGATATGAGATTGCCGTGGTGGGCGAGAGTGAGAACACGGCCCGGTACGCGGGCATCAATGTGAAGCGGGTGATTCTCAGGACGATGGCTCTGTCCGGCGCTATCTGCGGCATTGCGGGCTTTATCATTGTCAGCGGCGCCAGCCATACCATTTCCACAAGCACAGCGGGAGGCCGGGGCTTTACTGCCATCATCGTGTCCTGGCTCAGCAAGTTCAACCCATTTGCTATGATTCTGGTATCCTTCTTCCTGGTGTTCATGCAGAAGGGAGCGGGACAGATTGCTTCCCAGTTTAATCTGAATGAGAATGCCTCGGATGTTATCACGGGCATCATCCTGTTCTTTATACTGGGCTGTGAGTTCTTTATCAATTACCGGGTCGGCATGCGGGGCCGCCGGAGCGCGGGAAAGGAGGAAGCATAGGGTATGGGATTTTTGGTGATTTTTATTCAGAAGGCCATCGGCCAGGGAATCGGAATTCTCTACGGGGCCCTGGGGGAGATTCTGACGGAGAAGTCAGGAAATTTGAACCTGGGCATTCCAGGGATGATGTACATGGGAGGCATCGCCGGACTGATTGGGGCGTTTTTGTATGAAAATTCTGTGGAGGCACCCAACGGATTTGTGGGCCTGCTGATTTCCTTTGTGTGTGCCTTTGTCTGCGCGGCTCTGGGCGGGCTGGTGTACAGCGTGCTCACCATCACGCTGCGGGCCAACCAGAACGTGACGGGCCTCGCCCTGACCACCTTCGGCGTGGGGTTTGGAAACTTTTTCGGCGGCTCCCTGGCCAAGCTTGCGGGCGGCGTGGGACAGATTTCTGTGGCTGCCACAGGTGCGGCGTATAAGACGCCGGTTCCCGGCCTCTCCGGCCTGGGAGTGGTGGGTGAGCTTTTGTTCTCCTACGGCTTTCTCACCTATCTGGCTGTTCTCTTAGCCATCGCTATGGCATTTTTCCTGGGGCGGACCCGCAGGGGCCTGAACCTGCGGGCAGTGGGCGAGAGCCCGGCCACAGCGGACGCTGCGGGCATCAATGTGACGGCCTACAAGTATCTGGCCACCTGTCTGGGGGGCGGCATCAGCGGCCTGGGCGGCCTGTATTTTGTTATGGAGTATTCCGGAGGAACCTGGACCAACAACGGCTTCGGCGACCGGGGATGGCTTGCCATCGCGCTGGTTATCTTTGCCCTGTGGAAGCCGGTGAATGCCATCTGGGGGTCCTTCCTTTTTGGCGGACTTTATATCCTGTATCTGTATATACCGGGGCTGGACCGGGGGGCCCAGGAGGTCTTCAAGGCCCTTCCCTATGTGGTGACCATTGTGGTGCTGGTGATTACCAGCCTCAGGAAGAAGCGGGAGCACCAGCCGCCGGCAAGTCTGGGACTGGCGTATTTTAGAGAGGAGAGATAGGGCGATGTTAAAGGATACAGTGATGAAGTATTATCTGGAGCAGGACTATAACTGCGCGGAGAGCATTATCCGCGGGGCAAATGAATATTATGGGCTGGGGCTGGACGAGAAGGCGCTTCTGGCCTTTGGCGGATTTGGGGCAGGCTGCTATGCCGGCCGGCTGTGCGGCGCCTGTGCCGGGGGCATAGCGGCTGTTTCCAGCAAATATATCCACACCCGCGCCCACGCGGAGGAGCTGGCGCAGAAGCGGGTGGAGGCGTTTGTGAAGGCCTTCATGGAAATACTGGGAAGCGACCTCTGCGCAGAGCTCAAGGAGCACTATTGGGACGGGGCGCTGGATAGGGGCCGGTGCAGGAAGACAGTGGAGCTGGCTGCCGGCGTGCTGGAGCAGAAGATGGAGGAGTATAGGGCGGAGGATGAGGCGTGAGCGGAAGCGGGCGCTGACGCGGGATGCGTCTTCGCAGAAATTAGAGATAGGCAAGAGGGAACACCACCGGCTGGAGCAGGATGAGGCCGGTGGTGTTTTTAACAGAAATGGGCAGTCTGGAGGGAGTGCGTACAAAGGGGAAATGAGGGCGGAGTACTATTTCCGGATAGAAGCAGAAGGAGAACACCCAGAGGGATCTATGGTTGTTGGAGAACATACGGGAATAGGATATAATCCAGACGTGACGTGTTTTTTGGTTTCGATCCAAATTGGCCGGGATTTTTGCTTATGTGCTGTCAGGCGGTTGAAGAATTCGGGGGAGATAATGTTAGTGATGCCACAGTATGGGGGAGTGCATTGGACTTAAACCAGACAATAGAACTGATTGATGATAAGGTTGTTGAACATATTAATAAAGGATCTGCACGCAGTCATATCTATCTGGAAAGTGACGCCCTTCTGCTCGTAGGAGCGGACAGACTCTGGCTCCTGTGCTCCTGCTTTTTTTGCAGAGGCGAATACAGAGGAGGCTCCCTGCATAAGCGTCCCGCCTCCTGCCAGCGCACCCGCAAAAGCGCCTCCCCCGGCAAAAATCGCTGTCAGGACCAGGATGATAATTATAAATCCCGCGTGTGCAGGGGCGGGACCTCTTGGCGGCTCAAGGCCCGGAGCCGGGGAAAATCCCGGGTAGGCCTTGGCAATGGTCATCCGTTTCCTCCACACAGTGGAAGGGTTCGCCTTTGTCCCGATTTTTGCCGGTTCATAGGAGACATGCCAGGCCCAAGGGTTCTCCCATTCCGGCTACAGTTTTTCCAGACAAAGGACACAGTGTCCAAGGGCGCTATCCGGCGCGGTACGCTCTGCGGCGACTGACTGAATGGCCCGCTCGATGGCATATTTGGCCCGGCTTTTTTCCTCATCCGAAAGCTTTTCCCAGAGAATTTCTTTCCGCATATGGATGCCCCGGGTAAAATGGTAGGTCTTGATGGCATTCAGACGGGCAAGATCCACCCGCCAGATTTTCCCGATTCTCCGTACAAAGATCCACTGCCAGGCAAAGCAAGGCGCAAACAGCAGCAGGGCGGCCAGTGTCAGAAGCAGCAGGGCGGCGAATATTCCGATCATCTGTCCAAGAAACAGCGGATGGAGCCACTCGGGAACCAGCGTGTCCAGAACCCCTTCCTCTAAAAGCGCGTCCAGACTGCGGAATGCAGCGAAGACGCCCATTTCCCCGGCCTCCGACACCAGCAGAGCATATTGAAGCTTATTGGCCATATAGGTCATGGAAAGAATTAGGCAGGAGGAGAACAGGATTCCCTTCCTGCTCAGTACTCCTGCGAACCGCCGGCAGCCCCGCAGCGCACAGACTGCCATGATAACGCCGCAGAATGAGGCGGTATATCCCAGCTGTCCTACCAGAACAATGCAGGCAGCTCCCACGAAAGAGCCCAGAAATGCTCCGGTCATCCCAGCGATAAAATGCTCTTCCCTTTTTTGTTCTCTCATCGTCATTTCTCCATTCTACTTCTGCCGTGTCTTTTTTGGGGGTGCCGGAGTATCCAGCATCTCCTCCATGCTCAGATAGCCGCACAGATAACACCACTGGGATACCAGACGGCAGCGGCCCACATCCCAGCCCAGAAGCACGTTCTCCCCATAGCGGCGCCAGGCAGACAGCATTTTGGACAGATAGCTGTCCTCATTGGCACTGGGATTGACGGCTTTTACAGCCTCGATGAGTTCTTACTCTCCGCAGCCGGAATACACGGCCTCCAGTTTGGCCATTTCCTGGCTGTAGTGCGCGTGCATTCCCGCCGTGATCAGATACCGCATCTCATCCACCGCTGCCTGCGGGGCTGCTGCGGCCTCCCTTCCCCAGAGCTCCCGGCTGGTTTTGCGAAACGGTGCACACCTGCTATTTTACCGTATATTCCCTTTTTTGTCATCCGCTGCGTGGGAGGGCGGTGCAGCTGCAGCGGACAGGGGGCGGAACCTTAAAAATGGGAACCGTTTGCCCGCCGTCTGAACCACTGCTAAAAATGCTGAAGCAAAAGCGAACAAATGTTTGAAATGTGGGCCGAACTATGCTATACTGACAGCACAGAAACTCAATGAATACAGGAGCACGATACATGGCAAAGCAGTACATCAAGATTCGGGGGGCCAATGAGCACAATCTTAAAAATATTTCCGTGGATATTCCGCGCAACGAGCTGGTGGTCCTCACCGGACTTTCCGGGTCAGGGAAGTCCTCCCTGGCCTTTGACACCATATATGCGGAGGGGCAGAGGCGGTACATGGAGTCCCTGTCCTCCTACGCCAGGCAGTTTCTGGGGCAGATGGAGAAGCCGGATGTGGAGAGCATCGAGGGACTCTCACCAGCTATTTCCATTGATCAGAAGTCTACCAACCGGAATCCCCGTTCCACTGTGGGGACGGTGACGGAGATTTACGACTATATGCGCCTTCTCTACGCGCGGGTGGGCATTCCCCACTGCCCCAAGTGCGGGAAGGAGATTCACAAGCAGACCATTGACCAGATGGTGGACCAGATTATGGCTATGCCGGAGCGGACCCGCATCCAGCTTCTGGCCCCGGTGGTCCGGGGGCGCAAGGGCGAGCACGCCAAGGTGCTGGAGCAGGCCAGAAAGAGCGGCTACGTCCGGGTGCGGATCGACGGGAACCTCTATGAGCTCTCCGAGGACATCAAGCTGGAGAAGAACATCAAGCACAACATCGAGATTGTGGTGGACCGGCTGGCGGTGCGGGGGGGCATTGAGACCCGGCTGACGGATTCCATTGAGACGGTGATGGCCTTAAGCGGCGGCCTGATGACCGTGGATGTGGTGGGCGGGGAGCCGGTGAATTTCAGCCAGAGCTTTTCCTGCCCGGACTGCGGCATCAGCATCGACGAGGTGGAGCCCAGAAGCTTTTCCTTTAACAATCCCTTCGGCGCCTGTCCGGAGTGCTTCGGTCTGGGCTACAAGATGGAGTTTGACGCGGATCTGATGATTCCGGACAAGTCCCTGTCCATCAGCCAGGGGGCTATTGTGGTGCTGGGCTGGCAGTCCTGCACGGACAAGGGGAGCTTTACCCGGGCGATTCTGGACGCCCTGTGCGAGGAGTACCATTTCGACCTGGACACGCCCTTTGAGGACTACCCACAGGAGATCAAGGACATTCTGCTCTACGGGACCAAAGGCCATGAGGTGAAGGTCCGCTATAAGAGCCAGCGGGGCGAGGGCATCTATGACGTGGCCTTTGAGGGCCTTTTGGAAAATGTGAACCGGCGCTACAAGGAGACCTTCTCCGAGGCCTCCAAGGCAGAGTA
>CALWMT010000092.1 GCA_944382045.1 uncultured Enterocloster sp.
GGCGGCGCTGGTTTGCAGCGCCCACAACTCCTTTTCCTGGGATAAGGAGGGCACGGGCCAGGTCCGCCTGTAGGGCTTTCTGAAAATGCTGGAATCTCAGGCATTTCAGAAGTATCCCTGCTTTGCCAGGGAGGATTTTTTCGACTGGATGCTGGAGGCCGGCGTGGACCGGCAGACAGCCTTTGAGGCATCAGAGGAAATCTGGAAGGGCCGGGCCTGCGCTGGGGGAAGCGCGGGAGAGCGGTTTCGGGCGCTGCCGGTTCCGGAGGAGATAAAGGAGGCGGCGGCAAATTACCGCTACATATTTCCCAGGGCCCACGGGGTGGAGTACACGCTGCTCTATGCCAGGCTTGCGTGGTACGCAAAGGCGGACAGCCGCGCGTTTGGGAAGATGGTGCGCAGCCAAAAAGCGCGGCCGTAGGACATTATTTGCAGGATGCTATGGAGATGGCCGTTGATTGTTTGGCCGCTTATCTCTATGACTGCCAAAAAGACAGGGAAGAAGCTTCAGCTCCCTCTAAGTTGTGCTTGATAAAATTATCCCTGCTGCTGAAATGGAGAAATAAAAAGAATATTGCAGGATAAGGGGGGAGTGTGATATACTTCCCCCATGGGAAACCAGAGAGCCAAAAGGCGGCTTACCCTTCGCTTATCGGAGGGGCTAACCCTCCAGACGAAAGAAAGGAGAGCACAGCCAATGTATGTTACATATCAGGACTTAGTTCAGATTGGAATATTCATTGCAGCCCGCGTAGGATTGTGTTACACAATTTTCCGGGGAAAGAAATAGCCGCCAGCTACTGCGAATAGTGGCGGCTGTTACTAAGTAACTGCTAATTACTATTTGAGGGTAGGCCGCTTCTCTGGCTTTCCCCTTTTTCATCTTAACTATAGCATATTATGTGGCCAGATGCAAGCCCGTCTTCCGTCGAAGTACGAGGAAAACGGCAGGAGTCAGGGATTATAGCACACTCATAGTCCAAAAACAAGAGGGGACGGAAAAACTTAATATAAATTTTCGGAACGCGTTTCGATTACTCTCCGCTTTCCAGAGCCTGGAACAGCTCCTCCTCCCCGATGATCTTCACATTCTTTCCCTTGGCATTCTGCAGGGCCACCTGCTCAATCTTTTTCATCCCAAAGCCGCCTAAATCGCCGACGACCAGATACGTGGTCCTTCCGCTGACGGCCCCGGTAGTCCTGCCGCCCTTTTTTGCAATCAGCGCCTGAATCTTCTCCCGGTCATCGCCGCAGTGCCAGAAAACTCCCGTCAGCACGAAGGTACTGCCTGAAAGAACCACCTGCTCCACCTGGTCAAAGGGCCGTCCCATCTGCTTCTCCAGTGCTTTTCGGCCCGCTCCCCGGTATAGGGGGTCATCGGATTCCTGCGCGTTCTCCAAGCCGCCTTGACCAGTGCTCTTTTCGGTGATTGTGCCATCCTTGTTCCGTTTGAAATGATATGATCTTTCCTGATCCCCATCGTCCACCTCGAACTCTCCGTAGCTGCCGTCCTCAAATTTCCAGTCCGCCTTCTGGATCGAATCAGTCAGTTCTCCCTTTCTGTCTCGGAGTTCCTGGATCATAGCCGTGCGATCTTCCCAATCCTTGTTAGAATAGCAGAGTCCGGAAATCAAACGATCAATCAGCTGATCCAGATGCTCAGGCGGGTTTTCCCATGCATCGGCCACTTCATCTTCATGGATGGAGACCTGGCCGTTTCTGATAAACAGATCAGGATACAGCGTATCCGCCCGGTACGCCTTGAGAAGGTCGGCCAGCTTCTTGCTCTGGATGGTGATCACCACCGAGCTGTAGCTGCTGGAGTTGGTTACAAAGTCGCTTCTAATTTTCATTCTGCCCTCCGCCTTTCTGGTTTATTTCGATTGCTCAGTTCCTTTACCACTGAGCGCTGCTGTCCTCTCCGCCCGGCTGCAGAACACAATCTCCGGAATCAGGGGGCATCCGCCGCCCCATAATGCCCGCGTCGATCAGATGCGGGAACGACGCCATAAACGGGTCTTTTCCCGTGTCTCGTCCGTGTTCGATGATACCGGTACGGAGATAGGCCCCGCTTTCATCGTCAAATACGGAAATAAAGGAATATTTCGGATCTACTCTGGTATGTCTCATAGCTTCTTTCCTGCCTGTTCAAAAACAGGCGTCTCCTCCTTTATGTCCCAAAACATGCATGTTCCTGTGAGGAAATTATAAATGAATGTATCCGAAAAGTCTATGGGATTTGGCTTGCGCCAACCTGAACGGTTACTTGTAATCAAGGATTTTTGCAAAACAAAACCCTGAAAACCTTGCAGAACCAAGGCTTCCAGGGCTTCCTAAAAGTAGCGGAAGGGAGATTTGAACTCTCGACACCACGGGTATGAACCGTGTGCTCTAGCCAACTGAGCTATTCCGCCATATTTAATTAAAATGGATGGGGCCTACAGGGCTCGAACCTGTGACCCTCTGCTTGTAAGGCAGATGCTCTCCCAGCTGAGCTAAGACCCCGTATCCAGGTTTATCCAGCCGCTCTCGCGACTGCCTGTTTAGTATAGGACAAGTTGCGGGAATTGTCAAGCGTTTTTTAATAGAAATTTTCTTAGTTTTTTATAGGGGAATATGCTATAATTAGAAAAACGGCCAGGACGGTGCGCCGTCCGGGGCCGCTGCAATTCTTTGATACCCCTGCGTGAGATGGGGAGGTTACGGAAAGAGAAGGAAAGGAATTGGTAGCAAACCTTATGTATTACTTCATTGTAAATCCCAATGCAGGTTCTGGCAGAGGTTTGAAAGCCTGGAAGGCCATTGCCCGCTATCTGGAACGCCGCAATATCGAATATGAAGTTTTTCTCACCCATGGGACGGGGGAAGCACGGATGAAGGCCAGAGAGCTGACGGAGGGCGTGCGGGAGCCCAGAAGCATTTTCGTGGTGGGCGGTGACGGCACGGTCAATGAGGCGGTTGACGGGATTTCCTTTCATGCGCCGGTGAGCCTTGGGTATATTCCCGCCGGCACGGGGAATGACCTGGCGAAAAGCCTGCGTCTGCCCGCCGGGCCGGTGCGGTGCTTTAAGGTCCAGACCAGGGGAGACGGGAATGCCATGATGGATTACGGGGTGCTCACCTTTGGGCGGCAGGAGGTGTTTCATCGGAGATTCCTCGTGAGCGCCGGCATTGGCTTTGACGCCGCAGTGTGCCGGGAGGCCGGAGATTCCTGCGCTCTGCTTGGCAGATGCCTGGGGCGGCTTGGGCTTGGCCGGCTGCGGTATGCCGTTGTGGGCATCCGTCAATTTTTCGGGTGCAGGCCCTCAAAGGGCTACATTCTCCTGGACGGGGTACGAAAGATTGAGTTTAACTATATTTTATTTATTTCCTGCCATATTCATCCGTCCGAGGGCGGCGGCTTTCTTTTTGCGCCCAAGGCGGACGGAAGGGATGGACGGATGAATCTGTGTGTGTTCAGCCATCGGACGCGGCTCAAGCTGATTCCGGTGCTCATTGCCTCCGCTCTTGGCAGGAGCCGAAAGGGAAAGGGCCTGCGGAGCTACGAGTGCCAGGAGGCGGCCATACACACCGACCAGCCGTTTCCGGTCCACGTGGACGGTGAGTTCTGCGGGCTGCAGACCGATATACAGGTGGAATGCGTCCGGCAGAAGATACGGATGATGGCATGACAGTGAATGATAGAAGGGAGATTATATGCGAATCGGACAGGGATATGATGTGCACAGGCTGGTCCAGGACCGCCCGCTGATTTTGGGAGGGGTGGAGGTTCCCTATGAGAAGGGGCTCTTGGGCCATTCCGACGCGGACGTGTTGATTCACGCGGTGATGGATGCCCTGCTGGGGGCTGCTGCCCTGGGGGACATCGGACAGCATTTTCCCGATACAGACCCGGCTTATAAGGGGATTTCCAGTGTGGAGCTTCTGAAAAAGGTGGGGGAGCTTCTGGATGAGAAGGGATTTGTAATTGAAAATATTGATTCCACCATCATTGCCCAGCGGCCTAAGCTGGCATCCTACCGGCCCCAGATGGCGGCCAATATAGCGGACGCCCTGCACCTGGACGTGTCCCGGGTGAGCGTGAAGGCCACTACCGAGGAGGGACTTGGCTTTACGGGAAATGGCGAGGGGATTTCCGCTCAGGCCATTGCCCTGTTGACGGAGGCGGCAGATTACTGCTATGATAGGGAAATAATTGATTGAGGAGATAAAAAGGTATGAAAATTTTTAACACATTGAGCAGAAGAAAAGAGGAATTTGTTCCGCTGACACCGGGAAAGGTGAAGATGTATGTCTGCGGCCCCACGGTGTACAACTTGATTCACATAGGAAATGCCAGGCCTATGATTGTCTTTGACACGGTGCGCCGGTATTTTGAGTATAAGGGCTATGAGGTTCAGTATGTGTCCAATTTCACGGATGTGGATGACAAGATTATCAAGCGGGCCCTGGAGGAGGGCGTGGACGCCCGGGTTATTTCCGACCGCTATATCGAGGAGTGCAAAAAGGATATGGCTTCTCTCAATGTGAAGCCGGCTACGGTTCATCCCCAGGCGACCCAGGAGATAGATGGCATGCTGTCCATGATTCAGACTCTGATTGACAAGGGCCATGCCTACGTGGCGAAGGATGGAACCGTGTATTTCCGCGTGAGCTCCTTCAAGGAGTACGGAAAGCTCTCCCGCAAGAATCTGGAGGAGCTGCAGTCAGGCTTCCGCGAGCTCAAGGTGACCGGTGAGGAGGACAAGGAGGACCCCAATGATTTTGTTCTCTGGAAGCCGAAGAAGGAGGGGGAGCCCTACTGGGAGTCTCCCTGGTGCGAGGGTCGTCCGGGCTGGCATATCGAGTGCTCGGTGATGGCCAAGCATTATCTGGGGGATGAGATTGATATTCATGCAGGCGGCGAGGACCTTATTTTCCCCCATCACGAGAATGAGATTGCCCAGAGCGAATGCGCCAACGACAAGACCTTTGCCAAGTATTGGATGCACAATGGATTTTTGAATATTGACAATAAAAAAATGTCCAAGTCCCTGGGGAATTTCTTTACGGTGCGGGAAATCGGGGAGAAATATGACCTGCAGGTGCTGCGCTTCTTCATGCTCAGCGCTCATTACCGCAGCCCCTTAAACTTCAGCGCGGACCTGATGGAGGCCTCCAAGAATGGCCTGGAGCGCATTCTGACCTGCATGGAGAAGCTTAAGAGCCTGGAGGAAGCGGCTGCGGGCAGCGCCGAGACCTGTGCGGAGCAGGAGAGCCTGGCACAGGCAGAGAAGCTTAAGGAGAAGTATGAGGCTGCCATGGAGGATGATTTCAACACGGCGGACGCGGTTTCCGCAGTGTTTGAGCTGGTGAAGCTCGCCAATTCCACAGCGGATTCCTCCAGCACCAAGGCCTATGTGTCCGCCCTGCGGCAGCTGATTGACAGGCTCTGCGATGTGCTGGGCATCATCACAGAGCGGAAGGCGGAGATTCTTGACAGCGAGATTGAGGCCATGATTGAGGAGCGCCAGCAGGCCCGCAAGGCCAAGAATTTCGCTCTTGCGGACGAAATCCGCGGGAAGCTCCTGGATATGGGAATCGCGCTGGAGGACACCAGAGAGGGCGTAAAGTGGAAGAGAGTGTAAGTCTGAAGGATTTTCTCACATATTATAAGAAGGCGCTGTGTCTGGAGCCGGTGGAGGCGGACGGGTATTCCCCTCTGGTGCTTGCCTATATTGGGGATGCGGTCTATGAGGTTATGATTCGGACCCGGGTGATTAATAAGGGCTCGGCGCCGGTGAACCGGCTGCACCGGAGGGCCTCCGCCCTGGTGAAGGCTTCGGCCCAGGCGCAGATGGCCCGCGCCCTGGAGGGAGAGCTGACGGAAAAGGAGCTGGCGGTGTACCGCAGAGGGAGAAATGCCAAGTCGCCCACTATGGCGAAGCACGCCACGATGATTGATTACCGCACAGCCACCGGCCTGGAGGCCCTGGTGGGCTGGCTGTTCTTAAAGGAGGAGTTTGAGCGGCTGGCGGAGCTGGTTGGCCGGGGGCTGGCATATCTGGGCGAGATAGATAGGGCGCCGGACAGACAGGAAGGAGAGGAGACCCATCATGCGGTATGAGGAGCTGACGATAGAGGGGCGCAATGCGATTCTGGAGGCCTTTCGGTCGGGGAAGACCATTGACCGGCTTTTGGTGCTGGAGGGCGGTCAGGACGGCCCGGTACGCACGATTATAAAGGAAGCCAAGAAGCAGGACACGATTATCAATTACGTGGCCAAGGAGCGCCTGGACCAGATGGCCCAGACAGGGAAGCACCAGGGCGTGGTGGCCTATATGGCTGCCTACGAGTACGCCCAGGTGGAGGACATGCTGGCCCTGGCGGAGAGCCGGGGGGAGCCGCCATTTTTGATTCTGCTGGATGAGATTGAGGACCCCCACAATCTGGGCGCGATTATCCGGACCGCCAATCTGGCGGGGGCCCACGGGGTCATTATCCCCAAGCGCCGGGCGGTGGGGCTCACAGCCACTGTGGCAAAGACATCGGCCGGGGCGCTCAATTATACGCCGGTTGCCAAGGTGACGAACCTGACTGCGGTGATGGAGGAGCTCAAGGAAAAGGGGCTTTGGTTCGTCTGCGCAGACATGGGCGGGGAGCTTATGTATAAGCTGAACCTTAAAGGCCCCATCGGTCTGGTGATTGGAAATGAGGGAAAGGGTGTGAGCCGCCTGGTGCGGGAGCACTGCGACATGACGGCGGCCATTCCCATGAAGGGCGAGATTGATTCCCTGAATGCCTCGGTGGCTGCCGGGATTCTGGCCTACGAGATTGTGCGGCAGCGCATGGGGGCATAAGGGCTGCCCTTGCGGGCATGGAAGCATAGGCGGAGGCCTTTCGGGGCATACTGTACCGGAGTGATAGGAGGACCAAGATGAGAGTTGATAAGAGGAAAGTGGTGATTGTCGGCACCGGCATGGTGGGCATGAGCTATGCCTACTGCCTGCTCAACCAGTCGGTGTGCGATGAGCTGGTGCTGATTGATGTAAATAAGGTCCGCGCAGAGGGGGAGGCCATGGATTTGAATCACGGCCTGGCATTCGCCAACTCCAACATGACCATCTATGCGGGGGAGTACGGCGATTGTACGGACGCGGATATCGTGGTTATCTGCGCAGGCGTGGCGCAGAAGCCGGGGGAGACCCGCCTGGATTTGTTAAAGAGAAATGCGGAGGTGTTCCGATCCATCATCGACCCGGTGACCTCCTCGGGATTTAACGGCATTTTCCTTGTGGCCACCAACCCGGTGGACATCATGACGCGGATTACCTGTGTGCTCTCTGGATTTAATCCCCGCCGGGTGATGGGGAGCGGCACGGCCCTGGATACCGCCAGGCTGCGCTATCTGCTAGGCGGCTATCTGAAGGCGGACCCAAGGAACGTCCACGCCTATGTGATGGGAGAGCACGGGGACAGCGAGTTCGTTCCCTGGAGCCAGGCGCTTCTGGCGACCAAGCCCATTATGGATCTCTGTACGGAGCGGGGCGAGGAGGGCTTTTGCGACAAGCTGGAGGAGATTGAGCGGGAGGTCCGCACTGCGGCCTACAAGATTATTGAGGCCAAGAAGGCCACCTACTATGGCATCGGCATGGCGCTGACCCGCATTACCAAGGCGATTCTGGGAGACGAGCACAGTGTGCTCACTGTGTCCGCCATGCTGCGGGGGGAGTACGGCCAGAGAGACGTATTCGTGGGCGTGCCCTGCATCATCAACCAGAACGGCGTTCAGAGCATTCTTCCCCTGTCCCTGACGGACGCGGAGCTGGAGAAGCTGGCAAAGTCCTGCGATACCCTGCGGGAGAGCTTTGAGGGAATTTTCTGAGAGGACGGGGCGGCGTAAATGGCTCTGCAGGAGGTCTTTGTCTGGACGCCTGGTGTGAGCTGCTGTGAGGGGCAGCAGCTGCCTTAAAAAAATTTAAAAATTGTTGTTGACAAAATGGTACGGCCGTGATAATATATACGAGGTTCGCGAGAGCGATACCAAACAGGCAAGCTGCTGTGGCTCAGTCGGTAGAGCGTCGCATTGGTAGTGCGGAGGTCACGGGTCCGATTCCCGTCAGCAGCTCGGATAAAAGGCTGTAGAATTTTGTATGATACAAGGTTCTATGGCTTTTTTGTTTTGCGAAGTCCTGCTTGATGATTGTTCCGCACATAAACTTGCGCTATAATTTCAAAGGTCGTAGCAGCAAGTCTATGGAAAGGAACACAGGTCAGGTGGGAAGATTTGTAAATCCAGATAACAGCGCGTTTCAGGTGGCTCTCAATTCGGAAATTTATGTGGATAAGACAGGACTTCTTGCATATACGAATCAGGTGATGCATACGGACAGGGCTTGGATCTGCAGCAGCCGTCCCAGGCGGTTCGGAAAATCGATTACCGCCAATATGCTGGCCGCCTACTACAGCAGGGGATGTGATTCGAAGCAGATGTTTGCGGGGCTCTCTATCGCCCGGGAGGAGAGCTTTGCAAAGCATCTGAACCAGTACGATGTGATTCACTTTGACGTGCAGTGGTGCTGTATGGACGCGGGAGGGCCGGAGCATGTGACGGCTTACATCAACCAGCAGATTCTGCAGGAGCTGAGAGAGGCGTATCCGGAGGCTGTGCCTGCGGCGGAGAAAACAGCCTATGGGGCGATGTCCTGCATCTATGCGGCGGCGGGGAAGAAGTTTGTGGTCATTGTGGATGAATGGGACGTGCTGATTCGGGACGCGGCGGCCAACCAGGCAGCGCAGGAGACGTATATTAATTTCCTCCGGGGAATGTTTAAGGGGACGGAGCCCACAAGGTTTATTGCCCTGGCGTACCTGACAGGCATTCTTCCGATAAAGAAGGTAAAGACCCAGTCGGCCCTGAATAACTTCGATGAATTTACCATGCTGGATGCCAGCGTGATGGCTCCCTTTGCCGGCTTTACGGAGGACGAGGTCAGGGCATTGTG
>CALWMT010000093.1 GCA_944382045.1 uncultured Enterocloster sp.
GCCAGCGAGCTCTGGCAGCTGTCCATGTATTATATTTACGGCTCCATGGTGGGCCTGTGCAACATCCTATTTACCGCGGCAGTCATCGCCCTCATGGTATCCCGGTGGCAGACGGCTCCCACATGGCAGCGGCTGCTTTTTGTGGCTGCCCTATGTCTTTTTACCGTTCTGCAGCCTCTGGTCATCTACCGCCGGGCCAGACGGCAGGCTGCCCGCATCACCGAGGATACAACTCTCACAGCGGACGCCTCCGGCGTGCACATCCGCGTAGGTGCCAAGCAGGCGGATCTGAAATGGAGCTCCATCAAAAGGGTCTCCAAAAAGCCCACCATGCTGATTCTATTTTCGGATACATCCCACGGATATGTGCTCTCCAACCGGGTTTTGGGCGGAGAGAGAGAAGAATTTTACGCCTACGCGGCCAAGATGGCCGGCAAGGGCAGAAGCTGAGGAATGGATAGAGCTATGATAAGGAACTGGAAAAAATGGACCGTTCTTCTGACCGCGGGAGCGGCTGTGCTTGCCGCTGCCGCCTGCATATACACACAAAAAAAAGCCCGGCTGGACGCCCAGCCGGAATTTGTGCTGACCTATGCGGAGAACCAGACAGAGGACTACCCCACCACAAAGGCCGCCTTCTACTTCGCCCAGTTGGTGGCGGAGCGCACCGGCGGGAAGGTGGAAATTCAGATCCACCCCGACTCCGCCCTGGGAGATGAGCTGGCTGTCATGGAGCAAATGGAATTCGGCGGCATTGACTTTACCCGGGTCTCCCTGGCAACCCTGGCCGACATTTTTCCAAAGCTCAATGTCCTTCAGATGCCATTTCTCTACAAGGACTCTGCACATATGTGGAGGGTTTTGGATGGAGAGCTGGGAGATCTGTTCATGGCGGAATTCGACGCATCTCCCTTCATGCCTCTCTCCTGGTACGATGCGGGAGCCCGCTGCTTCTACACCACAGAAAAGCCTGTGGATCAGCTGGAGGACTTAAGGGGCATGCGCATCCGCGTGGCGGAATCCAGCCTGATGGAGGATGTCATCACAGCCCTCGATGCGGTTCCCGTCCCCATGGCCTTTGACCAGGTGTATCAGGCCCTGGAGACCGGCCAGATCGACGGGGCAGAAAACAACTGGCCCTCCTACGAGGCCATGCGGCATTACCGGCCAGCGCCCTATTTTACAGAGGACGAGCATCTGCGCATCCCGGAAATGCAGCTGATCTCCCGCAAAACCTGGGAAAAGCTTCCCCAGGAATATCAGGAGATCATCCTCAGCTGTGCCCATGAATCCGCCCGCTATCAGAGACGGCTGTGGAGCGAGCGGGTTCGCACCGCAAGGCGCAATATGGAAGAGGCCGACGTCTCTGCCACTGTGCTGGCCCCCGGGGAGCGGGAAAAATTCATCTCCGCCATGCAGCCGGTTTACGATACCTACTGCGCGGACTATGAAGACCTGGTGGAGGCCATTCGAGCTCTGGGCGCGGAGGACTAAGGCGCATCCTTCTCTTTATGGCTGCCGCCCGGGCGTCCCGCCTCCAGGGCCTGGCTCTCCCCATACACCTTAATCCCTGCGTCCAGGAGTCTCTGGGCACAGACTCCATTTCCAGGGATCAGCCTTCCGGCAAATGTCCCGTCATAGATCTGTCCAGCCCCGCAGGAGGGGCTTCTTTCTTTTAGGACCGCTGCCTGGCAGCCGAAGAGGCGTGCCAGCCGCAGGGCCTCCTCTGCTCCCCTCTCATAGGCGGCTGTCACGTCGGTCCCATCCCTTGTCATCACTCTGTCTCCGATCCGCTCCGCCGGCGTCCGGGGCGTGGGCAGCCCGCCCAGGATTTCCGGGCAGACCGGCACAAGCTGATGCTCCCTCATAAGTGCCTGAACCGCCGGGTCCAAGACGCCCTTCCCATTGTATCTGCAGGGCGTTCCCAGCAGGCACGCGCTGACCAATATATACATGCTTCTCACAGCCTCCTATTGTCTCCCAAAATCTTCCCGCTCAGCGTCAAAAATGTAATGGACGAGGACATGCACGCGATTAGGTCTGACACCGGCTCCGCATAGAACACTGCCGCCGCTCCAAATAGCGCGGGAAACACCAGCATTCCCAGAAAATACAGAAGCTTTCTAAAAAGGGACAGGCTCACCGCCACCTTGGCGATTCCCATGCCCGTAAAGCCGTCCACCACCGTATACTGCACGGCCAGGGGGATAATGCACATGGTATAGACGCGGATGGAGCGGACCGTGGTCTCCACATACTCCGGCTCCCTGGTGAATATCTGCACAAAGACCTCCGGAACCATATGGGCGATGAGGAACATGAGGGAGGTAAATGCCAGTCCAAGGAGCACCACATGCTTTTCCGCCCTTCGGATCCGGTCCGGCCGGCCCGCCCCATAGTTATAGCCCATGATCGTCTGGGTTCCCCCGGTGATTCC
Organism: uncultured Enterocloster sp.; assembly: GCA_944382045.1. Taxonomy (GTDB): domain Bacteria; phylum Bacillota; class Clostridia; order Lachnospirales; family Lachnospiraceae; genus Enterocloster. The sequence continues at coordinate 2,438 of CALWMT010000093.1, forward strand.
TCCCAGAGGCATGGTGATGATCAGCATAAAGCTCTGGACAATGGTATTGCAGGTCAGGAGCATATCCCCCTGACTGCCGCCGTAGCGCTGAATCACCATATTCATGACGATGATCAGAATGCTGTCCGTGGCGATGATGAGGAAGGGGGACAGTCCCACTGCCAGCACCTGCTCCATCACCCGCCTCCGGTAGGAGCCAAAGGTAATCCGCACCGTCGGCCTTTTGCTGAAGAGAAAGCCCAGCACGCAGGCGCAGGACACCATCTGGGAGAGCACAGTGGCGATGGCTGCCCCCTTCACCCCCATGTCCAGGACAAAGATAAATACGGGATCCAGGGCGATGTTGCACACAGCGCCCAGAACCACGGAGAGCATTCCTGTCTTCGCAAAGCCCTGGCAGATGATAAACTGATTCATTCCCGTGGCCAGCAGGGCAAACACGGTTCCCAGAAGATACCAGGTCAGGTATGCATCCGCGTAGGGAAAAATAGCCGGGCTGGCGCCAAACCACACCAGCAGGCGGTCTTTTAATAGGAAGGTAACCGCCATGATCAGCACGGCCATGCCTGTGAGCAGGACAAAGCAGTTTGCCACAATCCGGGAGGCCGCCCGCATATGCTTCTGCCCCATCCGGATGCTCATAAGGGGCGCGCCGCCCACTCCCACCCAGCTGGCGAAGGAGGATATCAGGGTTACGATGGGGCCGCAGACCCCGGCTCCCGCCAGTGCCGCCGGCCCGATATCCGGAATATTTCCTATGTACATTCTGTCTACAATGCTGTAAAGCACATTCACAAATTGAGCCAGCATGGAGGGAAATGCCAGCCTCCACACCAGCTCTCGTATTCTGTCTGTGTCCAGAGGAGATCTCTCCAGACTTCTGTCGTCACTCATGCTTGTCTTCTCCTTTTCGAAAGGCCTGTATCTCCTGAATGAGGGCAGCGGCGCTGTCCGTCATTCCCTTAAACGCCCCGAAGTGGTATAAATTTAGAAAAAAGAGGCCCACGGGCACAGCGAGGATCATACCCGCAATTCCTCCGGCCTTAAAGCCCAGATATAAAAACAGCAGCGTGAGAAAGGGATTGAGTCCCATGGAGTCCCCCACAAGCTTTGGCTGCACCGCCTGCCGCGTCACCTGGGTCAGCACATAAAGCAGCAAAAGCCCAGCGGCAAAGGCGTATTCCCCATCCAGGACCACGATGATCCCCCAGGGAATCAGCACTGTGCCCGTGCCAAATACAGGCAGAAAATCCAGAAGGCTTATGAGAAGGGCCCACAGGGGCGCGTATCCAACTCCCAGCACAAAAAATCCTGCGGTGAGAATCAGCCAGACCACTCCCATGATCTTAAGCTGAGCCAAAAAATACCCGCAGACCAGGCGCTTCAGCTCCCCCTTTAGATACTCCTGGTAGCGCAGGGCTCCGGCCGGCAGATGCTCCCGCAGAAAGGCCGCGATCCGGTCCCTCTCCACGATGAAAAAATAAGCGGAGAGCACCGTGACTACAGAGTAGACCAAAAGAGCCGGTATCACACGGGCCACGCTTCCCGCTGCCTCCACGGTCGGCGGGGCCGCCTTCTCCACAGCCAGTCCCAGGTAATCCCCCAGACTGCTCCCAAGCGCCTCCCAGCTCTCCCGCAGACTCTGAGGCAGAAAATCCATGCTGCCCCCCAGGCGTTCGAGCCCCTGCCGCACGGCTGCCTCCGCCGTCTCATAGAGCTGAGGCAGATACTCCGCAAAGGAGCGGACCGCCCGCACGGTCCGGGAAATCACCAGATAGATGAGGCCGATAACCAGGGCGAGCACTGCCGCCACAATGAGGAGGGAGCTGTGCCTGCGCACCAGGCGGAGCCTTCTCTCCAAAAAGCGCACCAAGGGGTTGGCAATCAGTGCGATCACCAACCCGATGACAAAGGGCATAAAAAATTTTAACAGCCAGGGACCGGCAAACAGCGCCAGAATCCACCCGGAAGCCGGAATCACTATGTTGAGCAGCAGGCGCAGGCAGTACCTCCACCTGGGCTCCTGACTCTCTATTTTGCTCATCGCTATCCCTTCTTTTATTTCCCCAGATACCGCTCCAGGAAATCAAAAAGCTTCTCCATCTCCTCATCCGTCCCGATGGTGATCCGCAGGTATTTGTCCAGCCGGGGCGCATTAAAGTAGCGCACATATATGTGCTCCCCCTTTAACGCCTCGAAGAGCTCTCCCGCCTGCACCCTCGGATGGGTCACAAAGAGGAAGTTTGCCTGGGAGTCCGGGAAGGAAAATCCAAGCCCGCGAAGCCGCTCCTTGGCCCGCTCCCTGGTCTCCTTGATCCGCTCCACACACTCTCTAAAATAAGCCTCATCCCGCACCGAGGCGGCGCCCAGAAGCTGGGCGGGCAGATTCATGGTGTAGGAGTTAAAGGAGTACTTCACATCGTTTAAGGCCTTGATCAGCCGCGGACTCCCCATGGCAAAGCCCACACGCAGGCCCGCCAGGGACCGGGACTTGCTGAAGGTCTGCACCACCAGAAGATTCTCGTACTTGTCCAGAAGCTCTGCGGCGGAGGGACCGGCAAAGTCCACGTAGGCCTCATCCACGATCACCACCGAGTCCTGATTCGCCGCCGTGATCTCCTCCACCTGGTCCAGGGGCATATAAAGACCTGTGGGCGCATTGGGGTTTGGGAAAATCACGCCGCCGTTCTCCCTGCGGTAGTCCTCCGGCCGAATCCGAAGGTCCTCATCCAGGGCCGGCGTCTCATAGGGCACACCGAAGAGCTCCGCCCACACCTTGTAAAAGGAGTAGGTGATATCCGGAAACAGCACCGGCCTGTGGGAATTGAAAAAGGTGAGAAAGCTCAAGGCCAGCACATCGTCCGACCCCACTCCCACAAAAATTCTGTCCTCACTGAGGCCATACCTCTCTGCCAGGGCCTTCACCAGCTCTGCGGAGGCGGGATCCGGATATTTTCGGAGAATCCCGCCCTCCATCTCCCGCAGGCAGGCGAGCACTGCCGGCGAGGGCGGATAAGGATTTTCATTTGTATTCAGCTTTACCAAGTCATTTCCCTTCGGCTGCTCGCCCGGCACGTAGGGCGTCACACAGCGGATGGCTTCCTCCCATGGTCTCATCCCGCGTCTTCCTCCTGTCATTTTTTTCAAGGCCGGATCCACTCCCCGGCTCCATCTGCCGCAGAATCCGCAGCTATCTGCCGCACATCCGCAGCTGTCTGCCGCACGGCCTGCGGCTATTTTCCGCACAGTCCGTAGCTCTCCGCCACCCTCTTGAAGCCAGGCAGGGAGCGGGCAATCTGGTCATAGGACACACAGTAGGAGATCCGCACATAGCCTGGGCAGGCAAAGGAGCTTCCCGGCACCACCAGGATATTCTCCTCCTTGCAGCGCGCGCAGAAGGCCTTCTCGTCGGGCTCCGGGGACTTCACGAACATATAGAATGCGCCCTGAGGCTTGATGCAGGAGTAGCCGCACTCCATCAAGCCATTGTAGAGCAGATTCCTGTTCCTGTCATAGGCCTCCAGGTTCACCTTGCAGTCAATGCAGCGCATAATCACCCGCTGCATCAGGGAGGGGGCGTTCACGCAGCCGTTCACCCGGTTGGCGATCACTGCCGCGCCGAACACCTCGCTGCTATCCTTCATCTCATCCGGAATCACCAGGTAGCCGATACGCTCACCCGGCAGGGACAGGGACTTGCTGTAGGAATAGCAGATCACTGTATTGTCATAGAACTTCGTCACATAGGGAACCTCCGCCCCGTCATAGGCCAGCTCCCGATAGGGCTCGTCGGAGATAATCACGATATCAATGCCCAGCTCCTCCTGCTTCCTCCGGAGAATATCCGCCATAGCGGTCAGGGTCTCGGCGGAGTAGATCACGCCTGTGGGGTTGTTGGGGGTGTTGATGATCACGGCCTTGGTGCGGCTGTTGATCTTCTCTGCAAACTCCTCCAGATTCGGCTGGAAGGTCTCCGTGTTGGGAGATACCACCACCAGCTTCCCGTCATAATTTCTCACATAATTCCCATACTCCACAAAGTAGGGGGCAAAGGTCAGCACCTCATCGCCGGGATTTAAGAGGGTCTTTAAAATCACGTTCAGGCCGCTGGCCGCTCCCACGGTCATCAGGATATTGTTCTCGTGGAAATGGGTGCCGAAGCGCTTATTCAGGGACTCAGCCACTGTGCGGCGCACATCCTCATAGCCCGCATTGCTCATATAGCCGTGGAGGAATACCGGATCCTCCTCCTTCACCAGGTCCGCAATGGCCTGATTGACCTCTGCCGGTGCCGGCACATTGGGATTTCCCAGACTGAAATCATATACATTCTCTGCCCCGTACTTGGCGGCCAGGCGCCTGCCCTCCTCGAACATGGCACGGATGGCGGAGTTATTATTCACAAGGGGTTTCATCTTCTCTGAAATCATGATATGTATCCTCGCTTTCTTCCTTTCGCTTTCTATGATTGTAGCCCCGGCAGGCGGGATTGTCAAGCTTGCTTTCCCACTGCCAAAAAACCGCCAAGGAGTGTCATGCTCCCGGCGGCTTTGGAATCAGTCAATATACAGCACATTTTTCAGCGTATCGTGGGTATCCATATAGTCAAACAGCTCCTTCCACTGGCTCAAGGGCGCCTCCCTGGTGATCAGCACGGAAAGATCTGTATAGGGATGGGCAAACGCCTGGATGGCCTCATCCATATACTGGTAATTGCTCTGCATATGGAAATTAATATGCAGTGCCTTTTTCAGGCAGGCGTCCCAATGGATGGGGATGCTCTCCCTGCGCGTCATTCCCATGGCAATGAAGGCTCCCCCATGGCGCAGCGCCTGCATTCCCTGCCAAATGCCCTCCTCCGATCCGCTGGCATCCAGGACCACATCGGCCCCCGCCCCGTCCGTCAGGCACATCACGCGGTCCAGCAGGGACTCCTCCTCACTGTTGATCGTCTCCGCTGCTCCCAGCTTCTGTGCCACGGAGAAGCGGTAACCCACATCCCGCCCGGTCCCCGACATAATTACCCGCTCGGCCCCCGCGCTCTTGGCGGCGGCCAGCGCAAGCATTCCCACCTGTCCTGCCCCGATAATCACAATATTTTTTGCCTCTGCGGCTCGTATTACCGGAACAATATTGCCGTATATCATGGAAAAGGGCTCAATGAGGCAGGCAAGCTTATCCGGAATCGCATCGGGAATCCTGTGCAGGAAGGCTGCCGGCACCGCCACGTATTCCGTCATAGCGCCGTCCCGGTCAATGCCCACGCTGCGCTTGTCCCTGCAGAACTGCGTCAGGCCCATCTGACAGGGCGCGCAGGAGCCGCAGGAGTACAGGTGGGGCTGCAGCACCACCCGATCCCCAGGCTTTACCTCCGAGGCTCCGTCCATCGCCCTTTCCACGGTTCCGACAAGCTCGTGGCCCATGATAAATGGCGGCCTGCAGGGATAGGTGCCGTGATAGATGCGGTGGTCCATGCCGCAGACCGCGCAGGCCGCAACCCTGACAAGCGCATTGTCCCTTTCATTCATCTGGGGAAGGGGCCGGTCCGTCAGCTCCAGATTTCCCGCCCCCGGTGTAAATTTATACAGTGCTTTCATTTTATGCAGCCTCCTTTTTTGTCAGGAAATCCTCAAAGAAAACTGGCGGAACAGGAAACTCCCGCCGCCGGTTAATCCTTTATGCAGCAGCTGCTGCTTTCTTTTTAGCCTCCAGCTTTCTAAAGCCGTACAGGGCTCCAAAGAGCGCCCATCCTGCTACAGACGGCAGCACCCAAGGCGTGATCGCCAGGCAGATTGCTGCCAGGTAGCCGAGCCTCTCGATAATCGTAATCTTGTCTTCCACGTATCCCTGCAGCATAACAGCCAGACCGTAGCTCACCACGATACCGGAGATCCAGGTCAGAAGGGTCTGGAAATCCCAGTTGAAGACGATGTAGTCCGGATTCAGCGCAAAGGCGAACGGGAGGATAAAGCCGGTGATACCGATCTTTACCGCCGTGAGTCCCACCTTCATGGGGTTCTCCTGCGCAATGCCGGCTGCCGCGTAGGCTGCCACCGCCACAGGCGGGGTAATCGCGGACAGGGATGCGAAGTAGAACAGGAACAGGTGGGCTGCCAGTGTGGGAAGTCCAAGTCCGGTAAGTGCCGGAGCGATCGCCGTAGCCACCACGATGTAGGCAGCTGTGGTGGGAAGTCCCATTCCAAGAACCGCGCATACGATCATGGAGAGCACCAGGCTGGGGATCAGGGAATTTCCGCCCAGCTGAACGATAAAGTTGCTGAACTTAAGTCCAAGTCCGGTCAGCGAGAAGATTGCTACCACGATACCAGCGGTAGAACAAGCGCCCACCACGGAGATCATGGAATGTCCGGCGGAAACCGCTCCGTCGATGATTCCCTTCAGGGTCATTCTGTCCTTGCGGTCCAGGAATCCCAGCACAAGGATAGAAGCAATCGCCCAGATCGCCGCCTTCATGGGGGTGGTCTTTAAGGCAATCATCATAAACAGAAGGATGAACAGCGGGATAAACAGCTTAAGTCCCTT
>CALWMT010000094.1 GCA_944382045.1 uncultured Enterocloster sp.
CAGGCAGAAATAGACGGCTGCCGCGATGACCGCGAATGCTCCCGTGTGGGGATCCTTCATAATGGCAAGGCGCTTCTCCTTATCCCCATAGGAATGGATGGCATCCATAGTGTCCAGAAAGCCATCCATATGGATGCCTCCTGTTATCAAAATAGGAATTGCTGTCCCCCAGAGCGCTGTCATAAGCTCGGAAAATCCCAGCCGGCAGCCGAGCCAGAACCAGCCCCCAAAGGCCAGCCCCTCCACAATGCCTACCAGAGGAAAAAAGCAGAGCACATGCTCCATCCGTTCCCTTTTCCACTCCACACGGGGCAGGGGAATCCGGGAGTACATGGACAGCGCAATGATGCATCCGTAAAACAGCTTCATTCTTCCTCCCCCTTTAAAATCACCGGAATCCCAAAAACCACCTCTGTCACCCGGTCTGCCCATGCCGCAAGCTCCTGATTCAGCCGTCCCATGAGAGCGATATAATCCATTGTGCCTGCATCGTATAGGCTGCCGTCCTCCCCCAGCTGTCCCGTGACAATCACCAGGTTATCTGCCTGCTCCGCAAGTGCCTTTATATCCGCTAAAAGCTTCCGGCACAGGCGCTCCTGGTCCGCCAGCCCTTTCTCCGCACCTCCCGCCTCCGGCCCGCCAAACATCTCATTGGCCGCCAGAGTGGTAACGCACTCCAGCAGCACATGCTTCCTTCCACCGTCTGGCAGACGCAGCTGTCCCAGATTTCTCGGCTGCTCAAGCGTCACAAAGCCCTTCCCGGCACGAAGCCTTCTATGGCGCGCAATTCTCCGCTTTCCCTCCTGGCTGTCTCCCGCCTCCATAGAAGCAGCGTAAAAGCGCTGACCGCTGCCAAAGCTCAAAATGAGGCTCTCCGCATATTCGGATTTTCCGCTCCCGCTTCCCCCGGTCACCAGATGGATCATTCCCCCTGCTCCTCTCTCTTTTCCGAGCCGTACCGCTCATACTGTGTGATGCGCATATCGTCAAACGTTTCCATCCTTCCATATACCTCTGCAGCCATATCTAAGAGCGGAAACAGCGCCGCCGCTCCGCAGCCCTCTCCCAGGCACATCCCGGCATCAATGGCTGCCCCCAGGCCCAGTGCCTCCAGCACCCGTCCTCCCGCAGGCTCCGCTGACACGTGGGAGGCGAGCAGATAATCGCCCACAGCCGGACAGAGGCGTACAGCGGCTAACGCCGCTGCCCCGGTGATCAGTCCATCCAGAACCACAGGAATCCCCAGCGCTCCGCAGCCTATGTAGAAGCCAGCCAGCGCCGCGAGATCCAGTCCCCCCACCTTTGCCAGCACATCCAGAGGATCCCTTGGATCCGGCTGATGCAGGCGGATCCCCTCCTCAATCACCCGCACCTTTCTCTCATATCCCTCATTTGACAGCCCGGCTCCCCGGCCTGTACACGCTCTTGGAGGCAGCTCCAAAAACACACTGATCAAAGCGCTGGAGGTAGTGGTATTGCCGATTCCCATCTCCCCGGCTCCCGCCAGGCGGCAGCCCTTTTGGGCCAGAATGGAGGCTGTCTCGATGCCGCATTCAATGGCTCTCAGGGCCTCCTGACGGCTCATCGCCGGTCCCTTCAGAAAATTGCCGGTTCCTGGACGGACCTTTCTCTCCAGAACCCCTGGTATTCTCTCCCTGGAGGCGATTCCCACATCCACGGGGAGAATCCTGGCTCCCGCCCGGGCAGCCATCAAGCACACGCAGGAGGCCCCTCTTCCCATGCGCTCTGCCACCGCAGCGGTTACCTCCTGACCCGTCTGGGTTACCCCTGCCTCCACAATGCCATTGTCCGCGCACATGACGGCAATCCACTTTTCCTCAAGGGATACCGCAGCGCTCCTCTGCGCCCCTGCAATCCGCGTCAGGTCCCATTCCAGCACGCCGAGGCTGTCCAAGGGCTTTGCTGTACGGCTCCACCTCTCCTCTGCCTTCTGCACCGCCTCCCGGTCAGCTCTCTGTACCCGGCTTACCGCCTCATCCAGTGTCATACCTGTCTCTCCTTTCTGTCCGCAGGGCTGCCTGCCCCATATTCCCGGCAGGCTCTCGCAAACCGATGAGCAAACGCCGGGCAGGATGGGTAATACAGATGCGGGAAGCCTCCCATCACCTGCTTTTTAAAGCGGACCGCCGGCCAGCTTCTTCCGCCCACAGGCTTTTGGGCTGTCATCGCAAGCTCTGCCTCCCCGCCCTGGCACTCCCAGTAATGAAACTCATGGCCCCGTACCGCCTCGCCGGGCAGGAGATAGGGCAGCGCACCGCTGCAGGAGAGGGAAATGTATCCGAAATGACTGTTTTTTCCCTTCCTTCTGCCTCTTCCAGAAAACACGCCCGCCATGGGATAGCTTCTCCCATCCATCCCCTCCAGCTCCTCCAAAAGGTAGAGGTAGCCGCCGCACTCCGCAAGCACCGGCATCCCCGCCTCTGCTGCCGCGGCAATGGACCTGCGCATCGGCTCCCCGCAGCTCAGCTTCTCGGCATACTGCTCCGGATAGCCTCCCCCCAAGAGCAGTCCGGACAGCCCAGAAGGCAGCTCTTCATCATGGAGCGGACTAAAATATACAAGCTCTGCCCCCAATGCCTTTAAAAGCTCCAGGTTGTCCTGGTAATAAAAGCAAAACGCCTCATCCCAGGCCACGCCCAGGCGGAAGGGACTAAGCCCCTCCGCCTGCGCTGTACCGTCCGCCTGCTCCGCTTCCTCTGCCGGTGCCGCGGCCCCCGCCTGCTTCCGCTCCCCTGCTGCTGCCTCCGACACGGCCAGCAGGCAGTCCCAGTCCAGCGTTTCCTCCAGACAGTCCCCTAGGCGTCCCATCTGCTCCCTGAGGCCTGGAATTTCTCCAGGGAGAATCAGCCCCAGATGACGGCTTCCCACTGTGAGAAAATCCAGCGGCGGCACATATCCAGCCGCCCGGATCCCCAGCTGCTCCTCCGTCAGCTGCTTCAGCCTGGGATACATGGCTGGGGACAGGCGGTTAAAAATCACAGCGCGTATTCTGGAATCCCCCAGCTCCCTTTCATATTCCAAAAATCCCTTTAAAAGAGCGAGAAGAGACAGGCTGGCTCCTCTGGCATCCACCGCCAGAATCACAGGGATCTGCAGAAGGCTGGCGGTTTCCCAGGCGCTTGCCCGGGCTGTCGTTCCCCCAAGGCCGTCAAAATATCCCATAGCCCCCTCTGTAATTGCAAAATGCTCCCCGCAGATACGGTCATATTTTGCCCGCATAGCGTTTTTCTCTTCAAAAAAGCTGTCCAGATTGCCCCCATCCACGCCCAAAACCTGTCTGTGAAACAGACCATCGATGTAATCCGGCCCGCATTTAAAGGCCCACGGGGAGAGACCTCTCCTTTTCGCCGCCTCTATAAGCCCGCAGACAAGCATTGTCTTGCCGCTTCCGCTTCTCGGAGAGGCAATCATAAATCCTGCCATTCAATATCCTCCAGATCCTCGTCCACCCCCTGCATCACTGCCAGGAATACCGGATTGCCGCCCCGAAGCATATGCACACTTCCGGCAGCCTGCACCTCTGCAGCGCCCACCTGCATCATACGGGCCTCCTTGAATCCATAGCTCTGCATACAGGCCAATATCTCTCCCGCGGTCTCCAGGGTAACAGCCGAAGCTGCGATCCGCACCTGGGGGCTGGCCTTCACCAGCCAGTCCACAATCTCCCGGAATCGTCCGCTGCTTCCGCCGATAAACGCGTGAGTCGGCGGCTCCAGACCCTCAAGCGCTTCCGGTGCTTCCCCCTCGACCACGCAGAAGCCCTTCCAGTCCCCAAGGAACCTTCTCCCATTGGCCTCAATGAGATTTAACGCCTCCTCCTCCTTCTCAATTGCATACACCTGTCCGCTTCCGCACTGCCTGCGGATCTGTCTGCCCATCTCCACAGCCACGGAGCCGGTTCCCGCGCCGATATCATAGCACACAGCCCCTGCTCCAATCCGCAGAAGACCCAGAAGCGTCCGCCGGATCAAATCCTTTGTCATAGGGACCTTTCCCCGCATAAACTCTCCATCCTCCAGCCAGATATCCGGGTAAAGCGCCTCCTCCTGGGCCTGGGAATTCTCAATCAGCAGGCAGCAGAGTCCTCCAAAGGGCCGTGCCTCGTCCTCCATAATCAGCTCTGCCGGCGTCATCTCCCAGGTGATTCTCTCATTTTCATAAGAGAAATTCTCTCCCGCCCACACGCGCACATTTCCCAGCCCAGCGGCCACCAATTCCCTGCACAGCTTCGCTGCCTCCCCAGGCTCCCCCAGGATCACAAAGCAGCTCTTGTGCATCCGCACATGTGCCGTCAGGTCCGCGTCCCGTCCATGCAGGCTCAGCGCATGTACATTCTGCCAGCTTTTTCCCAGCCTGGCGCAGAAATAGGACAGGCTGGATATCCCAGGTATATACTCCACATCCCAGCCCTCCCTGGCAAAGGCCCTCCCGGCTGTCTCCGCGCCGCTGTAAAAGCCCGTATCCCCCGAGAGCACCAAAGCTGCCTCATTCCAGGAAAAGGAGGAGAGCCATTTCACCATCTCGCTTGGCCGGTAGGCGGACAAGATGGGCCGCCCTTGAGTAAGCTCCTCCACACTCTCCAGCATTCGGTCCGCTCCCATCACCGCCTGGACATTTTTCAGGCAGTCCAGCGCCTGGCCGGTAAGCTGGTCCGGCCCGCCCATTCCGATTCCGATCAGATAGACCACCGGCGCCATTCCATTGTCATATTTCTTCTGTCTCATGTCTCCTCCATCTCCTTGCCTGCTCCATAACCTCCTCGAGGGAGAGTCCTTTTTCCGCCGGCCTTTCCACAACTGCCAGGACGGCTCCCGCCCTGGCCGCTGCGCGCCGCTTCTCCTCAAAGCCCCCCTGGACTCCGCCATCCTTGGTAACCAGAATGCTGCAGGAAAATTCCCTGAGCAAAGCCAGGTTGAGCTCCTCAGAAAAGGGTCCCTGCATCGCTATCACATGCCGCCCCTCGTATCCCAGACGGCGGCAGGTCTCCAGAGAGGCCTCCGTTGGCAGCACTCGGACATAGACGCGCTCCGGATCCAGACCGGCAAAGGCCGCCAGATCCCGGCTGCCCGTGGTGAGAAGAATCCGGCCCTGCGTCCTCCCAAGCCACTCTGCCGCATGGGGTATATCCGGGAAACGGACAAGGCGCTCGCCGGAAAGCGGCCTATTGGATTCTGCTCCCCCTGTCTCCCCCCGCAGGCATCGGAGAAGGGGAATCCCGCAGGCCGCACAGGCCCTGCGGATATTCTCCGTGGCACGCACCGCATAGGGATGGGTGGCATCGATTACCAGACCGATTTTTTCCTCCAGAAATAGTGCTTCCATGGCATCCTGCTCCAGCCGCCCCGCCCGGACCTGGATGCCGGCGCCCTCCTGTCCCCACAGAAGTGCTCCGTATTCCGTCGCCACAAGAAGAAGGCCCTGAAAGCCCTCCTGCTCCAAGCGCTCCGCCAGAATGCGTCCCTCCGTCGTCCCGCCGAAGACCGCCAGCCTGGGGCCGCTCATCCTTCCCCTCCCTGACCCGGGCAGTCTGCCTTTCCTTCCCGCTCAGATTCCTCCAGCCGGTATCCCCGGGGTGTCACCATCCATTCTCCGATCTGTCTGGTTTTTGTATTTCCCACGAAAACAGTGGTGAACATATCTGCCGGATAGCCGGCCAGCTCCTCCAGCCTCAGAAGCCTTATCTGCTCCCCCTTCCGCCCCGTCCGAGAAGCTATGCCGCATACCGTCTCCGGCCCGCGATACTTGAGAATACGGCCGCAGGCCTGGCGCAGATAATCCGGCCGTCCCTTGCTGGCAGGATTGTACAGACAGATGACAAAATCCGCAGCCGCAGCCGCCTCCACCCGTGCCCATATATCCTCCAGGGGAGTCAGCCGGTCGCTCAAGCTGATCACAGCGAAATCCCCTGTCAGCGGTGCGCCCAAAAGCGCGCCCCCGCTGGACGCCGCAGTCACTCCGCTGACAATCTCCACACGGACACCGGGATATTCTCCGGCAAGCTCCAGCACCAGGCTGGCCAGACCGTAGATCTGGGGATCGCCGCTGCAGATAAGGGCGGTGTCCTTCCCCTCCTCAGCCGCGCGGAGGGCCAAGCGGCAGCGCTTCTCCTCCTTGGTCATCCCCTCCGTTATATAGTCCTTCCCCGGAAAATAATCGCGCACTAAATCCACATATACCGGATATCCGGCGATCACGCGGCACCGCTCCAGCGTTTTCCAGGCCTGGGCAGTCATCTGGTCCGGACGGCCTGGACCGATTCCCACTACATAAAGCGTGCCCAGAGCCTCCTGCCTGCGGGTGTCCTCGGCGGCAGAGGCGGTCTCCCCTCGAAACCCTGTGGCAAAATCCGGAGCATAGAGCTTAGAGCGCACCCAGCCCTTCTGCGCTACGGCATCACCGACCAGGATAAGGGCCTGCCGGCGTATACCGGACTCCCTTCCTGCCCTGCTCAGATCTCCCAGACGGCAGCGCACAAGCTTCTCGTCCGGCCAGGTAGCCCGGTACACAAGGGCCGCCGGCGTGTCCTCCGGATATCCCCCCTGTATAAGCTCCTCCTGCAGCTGCTCCAGCATGCCTGCACTCAAGAAAACTGCCATAGACGCCCTATGAGCCGCAAAGCTGCGGATGGACTCTCTCTCAGGCACCGGTGTCCTGCCTGCCATCCTCGTAATCACCAAGCTCTGGGATACGCCGGGAAGCGTATATTCCATCTCCAGAGAGGCAGCTGCCCCATTAAAGGAGCTGACGCCCGGGCAGACCGCATAGGGAATCCCCCGCTCCTGCATCGCATCCATCTGCTCCCGAATTGCACCGTATAGGGAGGGATCCCCTGTGTGAAGCCGCACTGTGCAGGCCCCTCGGCCTTCCGCCCTTTCTATAACCTCCAGGACCTCCTCCAGCGTCATTGTTCCGCTGTCGTACAGCTGAGCCTCCGGCTTTGTCTCCCGGAGAAGCTCCCTGTTTACAAGGGTGCCTGCATAAATCACCACATCCGCCTCGCGAAGAAGGCGGAGTCCTCTGACTGTGATCAGATCCGGCGCACCGGGTCCCGCTCCCACAATATGTACCATCTGTCTATTCCTTTCTCTTTCCGCTGTCTCTGCGGATCCTATCCAATGCCTCGGGCGCCCCTGGGGTCATTCCCAGAATCCCCCGCTCCTCTGTAAAAATGACTGCCTCTGCCCGCAGCTGCTCTCCTGCCCGCTGTCCCAGGTAAAATGCCATCCGCTCCACGATCCGCTCCATGGTCTGCTCCCGAAGCCCCGGCCTGGTCTCCAGAAGCGCCAGACCCTGGTCCACGGTAACCGCCTGGAGAATTTGCTCCACCATCATCCGGTCCGCCCCGCAGGCTGCGGCCCAGGCCGCAAGTATCTCCATCCGCCCGTCCGCTGTCCGCGAGTGCGTATCCATAATCCCCGCAGCCGTCTTGATAAGCTTCCCCGCGTGGCCGGCCAGAAGGAGCACCTCTGTCCCCTCCTCCTCCGCCATGTCCAGGGTCTCCCCAATATAATTGCTGCAGATCACCGTCTGCTCCCTGTCTATGCCATACCTTTCCCTGAGAAACCTCTCCCCATAATTTCCCGGGACAGCAGCCAATGCGCGCTGCCCTGCCTGCCGCTTCTGCCGGATCTCCAGCCGTATGGTCTCTAACAGTGCCTTGCGGCTCATGGGCTCCACAATCCCGCTGGTCCCCAGAATCGAGATGCCTCCCTGGATTCCCAGGCGGGGATTAAACGTCCTTTGGGCAGCTGCCTCCCCGCCCGGGACAGAAATCTCAATCCACAGGCTGCCGGAGAAATCCAGCTCCCGGCACACCTGAGCTGCCTGTGAAAAGATCATCTGCCTCGGCACCGGGTTAATGGCAGGTTCTCCCACTTTGCAGGAAAGTCCCGGCTTTGTGATCACTCCAACCCCCACTCCGCCTGATAAATACAGGCATATGCCCTCTTCTATGTGGGATATCCCTTCCTTCTCTCCTTTCCTTGACACGGACGCGGCTATAAGAAGCCCATCCGTAACATCCGGATCATCTCCGCTGTCCTTGCGGACGGCACAGGACACCCTTCCCTCTCCCTCCTCGATGGATTCCACCGCCAGCTCAAGAACCTCTCCGCCTGGAACCGTCAAAACCGCCTTTTCTCTTCTCTTTCCGGAAAGAAGCATCCAGACCGCTGCCTGGACAGCCGCCGCCGCGCAGGTGCCGGTGGTATAGCCTCGGCGGAGAGGCATTCTTTTCTTTTCTCTATGTACAAGCGCTTCCCCAGCTTTTGTATCGCTCACTCCTGCCTCACCTCCCCCTCCAGGGCTGCACAGACAGTAACCCCCTGCCCCGCCCGCTTGCGGAAAATAAGGCGTCCTCCTCCGGCACATGCAGCCCGCTCACATACATTTCCAACGCCCACGGTTCGGAAAACAAATTCGGATTCAGAAAAATTCCCCTCCAGGCATGCGAGCTCCTGTGCGCTGTAAAAGCGCAGCTCCCATCCTCTGTCCTTGGCCAGCTCTAAAAGCGCCCCTTCGTCCCGCTTGCAGTCGATCGTCGCCAGGGCCTTTATGCCTGCAGGGTCCAGTCCCTCCTCCTGAAGGATCTCCAGCACTCTCTGCTCCAGCACCCCGCGGTCAATTCCCCGCCTGCAGCCAATACCAACCACCAGCTGCCGGGGAATCAGGCGCAGAAAATGTCTCCCCTCTTCCCCGCTCCCCTGCACCTCATATCCCGCCAAGGCATCCGGGACCCCGCCTGCACGCAGCGTTACCCACAGATTGTGCCGGCAGGGATAGGGAGTTAAGCCCGCCGGACACTCTCCCCCGGGAAAATCCGTAAAAAAGCCTGCCTGCTCCCCGTCCAGAAGGCAGGCGGAAACCGCCTTGGCCTCCTGACGGTCTGTGAGAACCAGCCCATTTTTGACAGCAAACAGGTCC
>CALWMT010000095.1 GCA_944382045.1 uncultured Enterocloster sp.
AATTTGTGCCTGTTATGTGGCCCTCCGGTTCGGCCAACTCCACCCTTATGACCATCCTGGCATGCCTGGCTCGGCCCACGCTGGGGCATTATTACCTGGACGGAACCGATGTGGCGGAGATGACGCCGGACGCTCTCTCAGACATCCGAAACAGGAAAATTGGCTTTGTATTTCAATCCTTTAACCTGATATCCCGGACCTCTGCCCTGAAAAATGTGGAGCTTCCCATGACCTATGCCAGGGTGCCCAAGGCCAGGCGAAGGGCACGGGCGCAGGAGCTTCTCGCCCGGGTGGGGCTGGGAGCCCGGATGGGACACATGCCCAATGAGCTCTCCGGGGGCCAGCGCCAGCGGGTGGCCATTGCCCGGGCGCTGGCAAATGAGCCGCCCCTGCTTTTGGCGGATGAGCCTACGGGAAACCTGGACACTGCGGCATCTATTGAAATTATGGAGCTGTTTACAGAGCTGCACAGGGAGGGGGTTACTGTGGTTCTGGTGACCCATGAGGAGGATATTGCAGCGTTTGCCAAGCGGGTGATACGGTTTGGGGACGGGCAGATTTTGAGTGATGTGAGGAGGGAGGAGAAGACGTGCTGATTGAAAATATGCAGATGGCATTTTCCTCGATTCGGGCCAACAAAATGCGCTCCATTCTGACCATGCTGGGCATTATTATCGGCATTGGCTCTGTGATTTCCATTGTGTCCATCGGAGATACGATGCGCGGCCTTTTTGCTGATTTATATAAAAATGTAGGACTGACCCAGGCCTACGTGTCCATCGGGTATTGGGTGGAGGATGCGCGCCAGAGCGATTATTTTACCCTGGACGAGATGGAGCGGGCCAAGGAGGCCTTCGGGGACCAGATTGCCTACATTGACAGCAGCGCCTCCGCCAGCGCCAAGGCCCAATACCGGAGGACATCCATTGATTTTGACTATCAGGGCATTGACTATAATTACCAGGATGTGCAGCCAGTAAATATGGTTTACGGCAGGTATCTGAACGAGGGGGACGTGCTGGGACGCAGGAAAAACGTGGTCATGGACACGGACAGCGCAAGGATGCTCTTCGGCGTGGAAAATGCGGTGGGAAAATCCTTCCGCACCACCCTGTACGGAAATACGGACGACTACACAGTGGTGGGAATTTACCGGAAGGAGGTAAATGCCTTTCAGGCGCTGATGATGGGAAGCAGCAAAACACGGGGGGAGGCATTTCTTCCGTATACGCTTCTTACCTGGCCCAATGATTTTTTTTACCAGCTCCGCGTGTTTGCGGCGGAGGGAACAGATATGGACCAGTTCGCGCGGCAGTTTAAGGCTTATGCCGCGAAAATGCATGGGCGGCAGCCGGAGGATATGTATATGTATACAGCCATGGAGGAGATGAATTCCGTGGACACGGTGATGGGCGGCCTGTCATTGGCTGTAGGCGGAATCGCGGCTATTTCCCTGGTGGTAGGCGGAATCGGCATCATGAATATCATGCTGGTATCGGTGACGGAGCGGACCCGGGAAATCGGAATCCGCAAGGCTCTGGGGGCCAAGACCCGGGATGTGCTGGTGCAGTTTTTGACAGAATCAGCGATTCTCTCTGCCTGCGGAGGGATTATCGGGGTGGCTCTGGGCGCGGGAATCGTATCCTTAGGCGGCCTGCTTTTTAAGCTGACGGTAGTGATAAAGCCAGGGGTGATACTCATCGCTGTGTCATTTTCCGCTATGGTGGGGATTTTCTTCGGCCTGTATCCCGCCTCAAAGGCGGCAAAGGCCGACCCCATCGACGCCCTGCGGTATGAATAGAACGAAAAAATTCAGGCGGCGGGCAGGAAGGGAGAATATATTATGAAGCATAAAGGAAAGAAAAAGCCGCTGAGACGGATAAGAATTTTCACTGCGTGGTGTGCCGCCATTGGCACCGTTTTTGGGGCATCTTTTACAGCCTGTGCCAGCCCGGAGTTTGCCTATCCGCCGGAAAAATGGGAGACACTTAGGGATAATGTGATGGAGTACGGGGAGCTGGCGGACCTGATTCACGAGTACAATGCCACTGTGATTAACAATCGCCTGGCATATGATGAATACAGGGGAAAGAGCCATGATGATTTGAAAAATGCCTATCAGGACCTGGCAGACCAGATGTATGAGTCCAGTGACAGGCTGCTGGATTCTGTAAATGAGGACCAGCCGGGCTACGGCGCGGCGGCGGCCCAGGCCGCTCTGTCACGGGTTCAGGCAGAACAGAATCAGGATTTGGCGGACGCCCAGAATGAGGACGGCGCTATCAAAAAGCTGGAGTATGAGCGGGCAGAGGCAGAGCTGGTGCAGCAGGCCCAGACAAAGATGATTTCTTATTGGCAGAAGGAGGCAGCCCGTCCCTCCTTGGAGGCGGCGTGCGCGCTGGCGGAAAGCCAGTATGAGGCGGCTTCCCTGCGGGCGGGGGCTGGGATGCTCTCCCAGGCGGAGCTTCTCGCAGCAGGGGAAAAGGCGGAGAGTGCCAGGGCCGCTCTGCATACAAATGAAAAGGAGCAGGATGCTCTGCGGGGGGAGCTCTGCGTGCTGCTGGGATGGGCCCATGATGCCAGCCCGGAGATTCGCCCGGTTCCGATTCCCACCGAGGAGGAGCTGGCAGGCATCTGCCTGGAGGAAGACCTGGAACGTGCGGAAGCAGTGAATTATGTGCAGAGGGCCAATGAAGGCCGCCTGAAATATACAAGCGCCGGGGGAAATCAGAGAGAGATAATGGAAAAAAGGATAGCGGCAGGAGCACAGAATATCCGGGCAGATGTGTCTGCCAAGCATCGGCTTTTGGAGCAGGCCCGGGAGCAGTACAGCCAGGCTCAGATGGAGTGGGAGCTGGCAGAGAGTCAGATGGCTTCGGCAGGCATGCAGCGGGAATTGGGAATGATATCCGTCAATCAATATAGGGAAAAGCAGGCGGAGTCTGCGGGGAAGAAGGCCGCCTTCGACCAGGCGGGGCTTTCTCTGCGGCAGGCATTTGAGGATTACATCTGGTCGGTGAATGGGCTGGCGGCGGCAGAATAGAGGTGATGGGATGGATAGAAGGACAGCAGGGAGGGCTGGATGGCTGGCTTTGGCAGCAGGACTTTGGATTTGGGCCGGAAGCGGAATGGCCTTGGGGGCAGAGCCTGCCGCGCAGGCTTCGGAGAGCCGTTTTATCCTGCGCTATGAGGAGCTGGAGGAAAGGATAAAGGCGGAGAATCCCCAGACAGAGATGGAGCGGATTCCCTATGAGAGCCGGATTGCAGCCCTTGAGGAGGCGAAGGCGGATTTGGCGGAGACGAGGAAATTTCTGCGGAGCGAGGCCTCAGACCGGGAGGACGCAGGGCATACGGCAGGAGCGGACGGCTACCGGGGCCAGGCGGACACCCTGGAGGACGCGGTAAAGGATATAGAGAAGCAGCTTCGCCAGGCGCAGGGAGTCTCCCAGAGACTGGAGCTCTCCCGCCTGGAGGACCGGATGGCTTGGACTGCCCAGAGCCTGATGGGGACCTACAATACATTGAAGCTGGATCATATGGCGGCGCAGGCGGAGGCAGAGCTTGCAAAATGTCAGCATGAGCAGGCCAAACACCGGGCAGCTGTGGGGGGAGCGTCGGAAAAGGAGGTGCAGGAGGCTCTGCTTCTGGCCCAGGACAGGGAAAATCAGGCAGCAGCACTTGGGGCGGAGATGGAGCGGACAAGGGCAGAGCTCCTTCTTCTTGCCGGATTTGCGCCGGAGGAGGCGGTAGACATAGGCACGCTGCCCATCCCAGATGCCTCCCGGCTGGATGCCATGCAGCCGGAGACAGACAAGCGAAAGGCCCTGGGGAATAATTACGAGCTGCGGGAGCAGAGACATGCTTCCTTTTCCGGGACAAATAAGGAGCTGCACGCCAGGCAGAGGGACATTGCCCAGAGCGAGGAGGAGATGTATGCCCGCCTCGTATCCCTTTACCAGGCGGCGCTGGAGAGCAGAAGCCTCAGCCAGGCGGCATCGGAAGGGATGGCCGCCGGGGAAGCGGCCTGGCGGGCGGCCTCCCATAAATGGGATTTGGGCATGCTCTCCCGCCAGGAATATCTGGAGGCCCGCCAGGAATATCTGAGGCGGGCGGCAGAAAAGGGGAAGGCGGATATTCAGCTCCAGCTTGCTATGGACGAGTATGCGTGGGCGCTGGAGGGGCTGATGAGGTGAGAGGCTGAGAGGAGTATGCTTGAGCGGATTCCTGGGCTCAGGATTGAAAATTGGGCTATTTGAATCAATGAAGAGGCCGTTTTCGCTGAAATGAAAAAGTGGAAACGGCCGTAATATTTGGGGCAGATATATAAACCGAATCCCTCTTGACATCTTCTGGGAAACTGCTCACAATAAAGATAGGGTCAGATTGACTGAACAGAAGAGTGTGCAGGGAGGCAGTATGGCAGGGAATCATCTTTTTATCAACGGAAAAATATTTACTTCGGACCCGCAAAATCCCTGGGCGGAAGCTATGCTGGTGCGGGGCGGACAGATTCTCTGGGCGGGCCGCAGGGAAGATATGCCCTATGCAGAAGGGACTGTCACGGATTTTCGGGGGCGCACCGTGATCCCCGGCTTTGTGGACGCCCACATGCATCCGGTGATGCTGGCAGATTCCAGAAAACAGATTGTCATTATGCCGCCGCTTATCCGCTCCTTACATGACCTGGCGCAGGCCATTAGGAGGCGCCGCAGGGAGCAGGGGCCCGGCCTGTGGATTGAGGGCTGGGGCTATGATGAGCAGGCCCTTAAAGAGAAGCGGCCGCCCAGCCGTTATGATTTGGACGCAGGGTGCAGCGATGCGCCGGTTTCTATCACCCGGACCTGCGCCCATATCTGCTGTGTCAACAGTATGGCTCTGCGCTTGGCGGGGATTGACAGGAACACGCCGGATCCACCGGGCGGGGAGATTGAGAGGGATGAAAATGGAGAGCCTACGGGCATTCTCAGGGAGAATGCCAGGAACCTTATTACGCCGTTTATTCCTGCTGTGTCCAGGGAAAATCAGGTGGAAAACCTGCTGGAGCTGGGGGAGCTTCTCGCTTCCCAGGGAATCACTGCCATCTGCGATATGGGGAGCTTGGATGGAAGCGACAGCATGCCTGTCTATGAGGAGGCTGTGCGCCGGGGGTTTGGCCAGCGGATTGGCATCTATTATATGTGGGATTTTTATGCGGAGCACCCGGAGGATTTACATGGGCTGGAGGGGCGGACGGACAGGAGGGGACAGATTTTTACGGCAGGCTTAAAGCTCATAGGGGACGGAAGCGTGTCCGGACGGACAGCCTGGATGGATCGTCCCTATCAGAATTCGGCGGGTGACTGCGGCCTTCCGGTGTGCTCCGACGCGCAGCTGGAATCCGCCATTGCCTTCTGCCGCAGCCACGGCAGCCAACTGTCCGTACACGCCATGGGAACCCGGGCTATCACCCGTGTGGTTGATCGAGCGGCAAAAGAAAGAGCCTGGACCGAAGAGGGGATTCCCTATGTGCGGGTGGAGCATGTGACGCTTCCCACAGAGGAGAGCATGAAAAGAGCGGCGGAGCACGGCATAGCCTTTGTCACCCAGCCAATTTTTCCCTATGCGGAGAGCGCCAGCTACCTGTACAATCTGGGTGCGGAGCGGTTTGGAGAATGCTATCCCATAAAGCGGATGCTGGAGAATAAAGTCCCCCTCGCTTTTTCCACGGACGCCCCGGCAACCTTCTGGCCGGTGCCCTCTGACCCGTTTCCGGGCCTAAAGGCTGCGGTTACCCGGCGGGCAGCGGACAGCACGGATTTTGGGGCAGACCAGTCAGTGGATATTGGCACGGCGGTGGCGCTTTACACGAGGGGAGCGGCCCAGGCCGCAGGCTTTGCCGGTTCTGGGATGCTAAGGAAGGGATACCGGGCGGATTTTGCCGTGTTAAACGGGGATATTTTCACAATACATCCGGAGAACATTGACCGGATACAGGTGATGGAGACATACATAGGCGGCGCGCAGGTGTACCGCAGACAGGAGGGATAGAATGTTATTTCGGATGCCAGTGTACAGAGAGCCTGATTTCGCTCAGGATAAATTTTCCCAGTCCCCGGACGCGGTCTGGGAAACCGTAACAGCCGACGGCGTGGCCCCGGAGAACTACCACAGCACATCCATGTTTCCGGAATATTTTAAAATACAGGGACAATGGATGCTGGCGAAGGAGAGCCGCATGGATTCCAGCGTGGTGTACGGCGAAGACGGGGAGCTTCACGTGGTGGAGAATCGGAACCTTAAGAGGGGCGACCGGGTGATTATTGGAAGAACGGAGAATGCAGAGGAGGGAATTTACCTTCACAGCACAGGCTTTGAGAATCCTGCGGATGAGGCGGGGGACCAGTTTGTATTCCGTCAGGGCCGCAGCCGGGAGACGTCCTTTGCCAGGGACTATGACCGGCTCTTTGAGCTGCTCCGCTATGAGAGGGAGCACGGACATGTGATTTGGGTGATGGGACCGGCCTTTGCCTTTGACGCTGACGCACGGCGGGCCATGGAGGCTATGGTGGAGAATGGATACGTGGACGGCCTGATGGCGGGCAATGCCCTCGCCACCCATGACCTGGAGGGAGCGATGTTCCACACGGCTTTGGGACAGGATATTTACACCCAGAAATCACAGCCAAACGGCCATTACAATCACCTGGATGTTATCAACCGGGTGAGAAAAAGCGGCTCTATTCCTCAATTTATCGAAGATTATGGGATTGACAATGGGATTATGTACAGCTGTGTGAAAAATAAGGTGCCCTTTGTGCTCACGGGCTCTATACGGGACGACGGCCCCCTGCCGGAGGTGATTGGAGATGTGTACCAGGGGCAGACTGCCATGCGGAGCATGGTGAAAAAGGCTACCACGGTTATCTGCCTGGCTACCATGCTTCACACCATTGCCACGGGAAATATGACGCCCTCCTACCGGGTGATGGAGGACGGGACTGTGCGCCCGGTGTTCCTCTATACGGTGGATGCGGATGAATTCGTGGTGAATAAGCTTTTGGACAGGGGCAGTCTGTCAGCCACGACCATTGTCACAAATGTACAGGATTTTATTATGATTGTGGCTAAGGGGCTGGGACTGATGTGAGCATGGGAGGCGCCTAAGCTCTTGACAAATTTCTCCAAAGGCCGTATAGTTTAGTAGTAACTGTTCGGAGAGCGGGCATATGCCAAAGGGAGCTGGATGTATCAGCGCATCCGTTTGCTGCCCGGCCATAGAACGTATGCTGACAACTGCATAGAAGAATCATTGAGAGTGAACAGGAGTTCATGAAGGGGTGCACCACCGCGGGCGCATTTCTTTGTGGACTCTTTTTTTGCGGAAAGGAGGCAGCAGATGATTCGCGTAAATGGAAAAGAGGAGGCTCTGGAGGGGACTGTCCTGCTGGAAGCATACCTGCGGGAAAAGGGATACCGCACAGAGCGCATTGCCGTGGAGAAAAACGGCGCGATTGTGCCGAAGGCGCAGTACGGGCTGACAGAGCTCAAAGCGGGGGATGTGCTGGAAATTGTGAGCTTTGTAGGGGGAGGCTGAGAGGAAAATGACAGGGAAGGAAGCCGGAGGAGGGCCTTTTCAGACAGGGGGAAATTGGATGCCCGAAGGCCGGAAGAGCCAAAGCGGCGCACCTCATTTTCCCGCCCGGGAGGAGATAGAGAGGGCGCTCTCTGAGCGCCATACCCCGGAGGTCCAGAGAAAGCTTTCTGCGGCCCGGGCTGCCGTGGCAGGGCTTGGTGGCCTGGGCTCCAACATTGCCCTGTGGCTTGCCAGACTGGGGGTGGGCCATATCCTGCTGGTGGATTTTGACCGGGTGGATTTGTCCAATTTGAACCGCCAGCAGTATTTTCTGCGGCATCTGGGCATGGAAAAAACCGAGGCCATGACGGAGCTTCTCAGGGAGGTGAACCCGTATCTGGACGTGCGGGCGGTGTGCTGCCGGGTGACGGAGGAGAGCATTCCCGAGCTTTTCAGGGAGTGGGACTATATCCTGGAGGCCTTTGACCGGCCGGAGGAGAAGGCCATGCTGGTGAATGGCATTCTGGAGCATTTTCCAGAGAAGACGCTGATTGCCGCAAGCGGCATGGCGGGGATTGGAAGGAGCAAAGCAATTCAGACACGCAAAATTTCCGAGCACTTCTATCTGTGCGGGGACGGCTGCTCGGAGTCAGCGCCGGGAGCGGGTCTGATGGCGCCCAGGGTGGCTCTGTGCGCGGCGCACCAGGCGAACCTGGCAGCAGAGCTGATAATAGAGCGTGCTTGAAAATGTATTCCCGCCATCTGCACGCAAAAATAAAATGTGCCGCAGGAGCAGACGCGGCGAAAAACATATGCAGCGAAAAAACATACGCGGCGAAAAAAGGAAGGAGAGACTTAAAAATGAATACGACAAACGACACATGGAAGCTGGGAGGCCACACGTTTACCTCGCGTTTTATTCTTGGCTCCGGGAAATATTCCCTGGAATTAATCCAGGCCGCAGTGGAGCAGGCCGGTGCCCAGATTGTGACTATGGCCCTTCGAAGGGCAAATGAGGGAGGCCTGGCAAATATTTTGGACTATATACCGAAGAATGTGACCATTCTGCCCAACACCTCCGGGGCCAGAAATGCCGAGGAGGCGGTGCGCATCGCCCGTCTTTCCCGGGAGGTCTGCGGAAGTGATTTTGTAAAGATTGAGATTATGCGGGATACCAAGTATCTGCTGCCGGATAATTATGAGACTGCAAAGGCTGCGGAGATTCTGGCAAAGGAGGGCTTTGTGGTGATGCCCTATATGTATCCGGACCTGAACGCGGCCCGGGATATGGCGGATGCCGGGGCGGCCTGCATCATGCCCCTGGGAGCGCCCATCGGCTCCAA
>CALWMT010000096.1 GCA_944382045.1 uncultured Enterocloster sp.
TCACCTGCTTATTCATCTCTGACGGGAACCAGCCCGGAGCGATGGAATTCACAGTGATGTTGTCATTGGCCCACTCGATGGCCAATCCGCGGGTCATGGCCAGCACCGCGCCCTTGCTGGTGCAGTAGGGCACCACCTCGGAGAAGCCCAGATGGGCGGACATAGAAGAAATATTGATAATCCGGCCCATATGAGGGGATTTCTTCAAATAAGGGTAGCACAGGCAGGAAAGCTGAAACACAGCCCGCACATTTACCGCCTGAATGCGGTCAAAATCCTCCATCTTAAAATTTTCTGCCCGGCACTTCACCGTAACACCCGCATTGTTGATGAGAAAGTCAATGCCGTCTCTCTCTCCGATCTCCTTGACCTTCTCCTCCATCTGTGCCCGATCGCACACATCCGCCTTTATATGGATGATGTTTTCATGGCAGTATTCGGACGGGTCCTTAAGTGCGCCGGTGCGGCTGAACACATACACCCTTGCGCCGGCCTCCGCCAGCACATTGGCTGTTCCCAGGCCAATGCCGCTGGAAGCTCCTGTGATAATTCCAACACGTCCCTTTAAATCAAATAGCTCCATATTGCAGATTCCTCCTTGTTTTTTGGGGAACTCTGGGTTCCCGTCTTCTAAGTCAGCAAAATGCAGGGCGGCATTCCCGCCGCCCTGCCATGAAATCGTCCACATCCGTTCCCATTATTTTCAAGATCAGTACACCAGATCCACCAGTCCTGTAGAAAGGATCGGGCAGAAGGTGAGCAGCGCCAGGGCCACAAATGTCAGCATGTAGAATGGTATTGCCTCCTTGATGAAATCCCTGGTCTTGCACTTTGTAATGCCGCACACGATAAACATCAGCGTTCCCATGGGCGGTGTCAGCGCGCCGATGGCGTTTCCGAACACGAATACCATGGCAAAATGAATATCATCGATTCCATAGGCCTTGGCCACGGGGGCGAACAGGGGAGCCAGCACGATCATGGAGGCATTTCCCTCTACGAACATTCCCACGATAATCAGCAGGATGTCAACTGCAATCAAAAACAGCCATTTGTTCTGGATCGTGGCGATCATCCACTCCGCCAGGCGCTGAGGCACCATCTCCGCAGTCAGCACCCAGGAGAATACGGAGGCCGCACCCACGATCATGAGGATGGTGGAGGTGGAGATAACCGTCTCCTTGAGGCTGGCGATAAAGTGCTCCGGCTTCAGCTCCCTATACATAAAGCCCAGCAGGATCGCGTAGGCGATTGCCACCGCGCCGGACTCCGTCGCGGTGAAGAGGCCGATGCGCACGCCGCCGATGATGATCAGCGGAAGGCAGAGAGGCAGGATGGCCGGCTTCGCCGCCTTGATGAATTCCTGGCTCGACAGACGCCTTGTGCGGATGGGCAGATAGCCCCTCTTCTTGGAAATCCAGGACACCAGAAGCATCATCGTCACGCACAGCAGAATGCCCGGTCCATAGCCCGCCACGAACAGCCGTCCGATGGAGGTGTTGGTCACGCAGCCGTACACGATGAGTCCGATCCCCGGCGGGATCAGAGGGGTGATGATGGCTGAGGCGGAGGAAACCACGCTGCTGAACGCCTTGGAGTAGCCCTGCTTCTCCATCTGGGGCACCAGCATCTTGGCATCCATGGCCGCGTCCGCCAGGGCGGAGCCCGAAAGGCCGCCCATCAGGGTGGACACCAGCACGTTTACCTGTGCCAGACCGCCGTTCATGCGGCCGGCCAGCACGCCTGCAAACGTATAGATACGGTCCGTCACGCCCGAATAATTCATAAAGGCTGACGCACATATAAAGAAGGGAACTGCTAACAGCGGGATGCTCTCCACGCCGCCGATCGCCTTCTGGGCAAAAATCGCCAGATTCACATCCGGGTTCAGGAAGAAATACACCATACTTCCCGCAAACACTGCGATAAACACAGGAACCTTTGCAAACAGCAGGACGAGCATGATAATAAAGGCTATAATAATAATCTCATTTCCCGTCATCCCTCATCCTCCTCATCCTTGGGGTTCTCCAGCAGTCCGTGGAAGTACTCCAGAACCATGAGCACGCAGGCCACAGGGGCCACCCCGTAAATCATCATATACGGCACTTTCAGGATCGGTGTTGTTCTGCCGCTCCGCACAAACACCTCGATATACGCCCAGCTGGTCTTAATTACATATGCCAGAACCGCCAGCACCACAATGCCGATCAGGATATTGATCACCCTCTGCACGCTCTTGGGCAGAAGATCCACCACCATCTCGATGGCCACATGGGCCTTCTCATGGAAGGCGGCGCTGCCGGCCAGGAACACAATCCAGACCACGCAGGCCAGCTGAAACTCCTCAATCCATGTAAAGGGCATATGCAGAAAATACCTGGTCAGGGTTCCCACGATGGTAACGATAATCAGAGCCGCCAGTATAATCTCGGAAATAACCAGCTCCAGCTTCGTTATAACCCCCATGAATTTCAGATATCCTTGTCTAAAACCCTCCATTCTTTCACTCCTTTACTTACTCGCCCATAGCTGCCTGAACCTTCTCGTATAAGCCCTCGGACCATCCGAACTGATCGCCCAGCTCGTAGAATGCCTGCGCCTTCTCCTTCCAGGCCGCACGGTTCTCCTCTGTCATCTCGGTAACGGTGACGCCTGCCTCCTCCAGCATCTGACGGTACTCTGCATCCGCCGCTTCCTGAAGCTCATTGTTGTAAACGCCCGCCTCCTCAGCAGTGGATACAAGAAGCTCCTGCTGCTCCGGTGTCAGAGAATTGAAGAAATCCACGCCGCACACCCAGGTGGTGAAATTCTTGATGTGGCTGGTGAGAAGCAGGTTGGGGGTTACCTCCTGGAAGCTCTGTGCATAGAGCACGCTCATGGGGTTCTCCACGCCTTCCACAACGCCAGTCTGCAGTGCCTGATAGGTCTCGCCCAGAGCAATTCCCGTAGCGGTTGCGCCCAGTGCATTCCAGCCCTCCATGTAGATCTCGGAGCTTGCCACACGGATCTTAAGTCCTGCCAGATCCTCGGGGGTCACCACCGGATTCTTGGTCATCAGATGACGGTCGCCGTAAATCCAGTTGGATGCTACCAGCTTCAAGCCGATTGCCTCCAGCTCCTTGGACGCCTCTGCGTACCAGTCGCTCTCAACTACGTTCCAAACCTGATCCCAGGTGTCAAACAGGAAGGGACCATAGAGAATTCCCATATCCTTTACGCCGTAATCTGCATAGAATGCGCCGTCCGCGATGGTGATAACCGGCTCGCCCAGAAGCATCATGTCGATCAGCTGCGTCTTGGTTCCCAAGCTGCTGTTGGGGAAGAGCTCGATCTTTAAGCTGCCGTCTCCCTGCTCCTCCACCAGCTGCTGCCAGTGGATCATCGCCTGTCCGATGGGCTCTGCATCCGTGTTCTCATAGCCGATGCGGATCACAACTGCATCGCCGGAGGCTGCCTCCGTCTCCTCCGCTGCCGCTTCCGTCTCCTCTGCGGCCTCGGTCTCCTCCGCCGCTGCCGCCGTAGTCTCGGCCGCTGCCGCTGCCGTGGTCTCCGCCGTCTCACTGGAGCCGCAGGCTGTGAGCGCCATGGCCATAACCACTGCTGTTCCCATTGCTAACCACTGTTTCTTCATCTTCATACCTCCCATTTTTTATTTTAAAATTTAAATACCATCTTTAATATGCTGCCGCTGTTCTTGTCCAGATCCTGGAAGGCCTCCACCGCCTGCGCGGCGTCATAGCGCCTGGAAATGATCTTGCCCAGATCCGCCTTCCCCTCAAGAACATAATCAATGGTTTCCATAAAATCCGACTTGAGAGCTGCCCGGGAGCCCATAATATTTAACTCCCTGCGCTGGATCTCTGTGTACTTAAAGTCCGCGTTGCGCTTGCTCACGCCCACATCGATCACCCGGGCCTGGAAGGCCGATGCCTCGATGCAGTTCACAAAGGCTTCCGGCACACCGGTGGCCTCAATGCAGACATCAAAGAAATCGCCGTTCGTGGCCTTCTCCACTTCCTCCATAAATGCCTCATGGGAGCTGTTCACAAAGCCGTTCTCAATCCCCATGCTCTTCGCGTAAGCAAGCTTATCCGCTGAAATATCGCAGACATAGACCTCGCCTCCGTGAAGCTTGGCGGACACTGCGGCCAGAAGGCCGATGGTTCCGCAGCCCATCACCAGCACCCGGTCGCCTGCATGGACTGCTGCCCGTGACACCGCGTGATTGCTGATACAGAAGGGCTCGATCAGCGCCAGAAGCTCTGGATCCAATCCCTTGCCGTCGTAGATCCGCTCCATGGGCATGGATATGTACTCGGCAAATGCGCCCTCCCGCTGTACCCCCATGGTCTCATTGTGCGTACAGCAGTTTACCAGGCCGCGCCTGCAGGAATAACAGGTTCCGCAGTTGAAATAGGGGTTGCAGGTGACAATCATCCCCGGCTTCACGCCATAGGGGTTCTCCTCTGCCTCCACTACCTCCGCTGAAAATTCATGCCCAATGATACAGGGATAGGCCGCATACACATTTGCTCCCCGAAAGGTTCCCAGATCGCTTCCGCACACGCCCCCGTAAAGCAGCTTAAGAACCGCCTCCCCCTTTTTCTTCTGTACCATGGGGAGCTCACGGATCTCCACTCTGCCGGGCTCCGGTATCACAATGCTCTTCATCCTGTCTTCCTCCTCTCCGGCTCTTCTGTCGTTATTTTACCTCTTCCATATACTGATGCAGGAACTGGAAGCCCCAGCCATCGCCCTCGCGCAGCTGCGCATATCCGTTGTCAATCACCATCGGCTTGTCGATGATGCCGTCAATCCAGTCAAAGGACTCTGCGCCGTAGGGATTGCGCACCGTTGCAAGCAGTGCCACATCATAATCCTTATAGTAGTGCGGAAGCACCGGAATATTGTAGGCATCTGCCAGAGCCGCAGAGCGGATCCACTCCTCCACGCCGCCCAGACGGATAATATCGGGCTGCCACAGATCGATGGCCCTCCGGCCAATCAGCTCGCGCAGCGCTACCGTATTGTACTCTCTCTCTCCCATAGCCAGGGAAACACGGGTCTTGCTGTGGATTGTCGCATAGCCATCAAAGTCCGTATTTACTACAGGCTCCTCAAACCAGTGAATATTCAAATGCTCTACGGCATTCACCAGCTTCACGGATGACGGAACATCCATTCCCTGGTTGGCATCCATCATGATCTTGAGATCATTTCCAACAGCCTCGCGGACCTTGGTCAGACGCGCGATATCCTCATTCATATCCGCATGGCCCACCTTAATCTTAACAGCCTGGAAGCCTCTCTTCTTATAATCAACAACCTCCTGCACCAGCTCCTGCTCGGTGTAGGAAATCCAGCCGCCGCTTCCGTATACCGGAATCTTCCGGGTATGGCATCCCAAAAGCTTCCAGATGGGCTGCTTTAAGGTCTTTGCCCAGGCGTCCCACAGAGCCACATTCAGAGTGGCCAGGGCCCAGCGCTGCAGGCCTACGATTCCAAAATACTCAGACTCAATCTCATAATCCTTCTGAATATCCTGGGTCTGATAAATGCAGTACTCCCGCTCCTCCACAAACCTCTTAAGGTCCTTTAACGCGCCCTCGATGGCGTTCTTAGAATAGTGGAAGGCAAGCAGATAGCCCTGTCCTACCACTCCAGCCTGGCTCTCCACCTCCAAAACATAAAACGCGATCTTAGAGATATCGTGGGTAGAGTCCGCAATGGGCTTTGTGAGCTTAGATACAGCACTGTAGATCCGAAGCTCTTTAATCCGCATATCATCCATGGATTTTCTCCTCCTCTGATATATTTATATTCGAATCTTACCACCTTTAGATATATTTGTCAACAGCACACTCACGATTTTAATACTTTATATATGTATATATTGCCCATACTTTTTTTAATTCATTTAATTATTCATACATTTTACCCATTTTTATTATCGCTTTTCTTTGATTTTCTTCACATATCTTTGATATGTCACTGTTAATTATTTATCATGCCAACCGTTAATATTTCTTTAATTCTTGTATTTCTCCCCCTTATGTAGTATAATAAACCCATATTTAGATTCTGTGATATATCAGAGGCGGCTTTTGGGCCTCCGCTATGATATTTACGAAAGGAACGACCCATGCTGTTTGACAATACGAAACCCGACCACACCCTGTCTCAGACGGAGCTCGCCTATAATTACCTCTTAAATAAAATTCTCTCCTGCGAATATCTCCCCGGACAGGAGATCTCCGAAAAAATGCTGAATGACCAGCTCTCCTTCGGCCGCACTCCCATCCGGGAGGCCCTGGTTACTTTAAAAAGCCAAAACCTAATTACTGTCTATCCCCGCAAGGGCATGCAGATCCGTCCTTTTACCAAAAAGTATATCAACGAGATCTACCAGATCCGCAAGCTGATGGAGCCCAATGTCATACGCCAGTTCAAAAATGCTTATTCAAAGGCGCGGCTCATGGATATGCACAGCGATCTGGAATCCTGCCAGGGCGCGGATGATACATTTTTTTACAAGAAGGATATCCAATTTCATATGTATTTTATTGAGATGACGCAGAACGATGCCCTCATCTCCTTCTATGAAAATATCATGATCGAGACATACCGCCTGGCTATGTTTACCGCTATCAACCGCTACTCCACCCGGGAATACAACATTCCCCAGCACGCCAAGATCATCCAGGCCCTGATGACGGAAAATGATGACCAGATTGCCGCGGCGGTCAACGAACACATCAACTACTCCCTGGTCACTCTCTGCCGGGTTCTGGATCATCTGGAGGACCTAAAGGGCGGCTCCCAGTCTCCTAAGGCAGTCTAGTATACTGGCCTCCTGCCGATCCCAGGCGCTGCCATCCGGCGAAAATTGACAGCAGAAAGCCCCGGATTGTACGCGGACATGCGCGCGCATCCGAGGCTTTATCATTTTTATCGAATAATATAAATCCCATTCAGCTCCTGATACATATCCCTGGCATAGCTGTCCGTCATGCCGCAGATATAATCCGTCACCAGCAGGAGCCTGAGATAGAGCTTCTCTGCCTCGTCCTTTCCCTGAGAGCAGATCTTATAAATTCTCCGGTAGTTTTCCGAAATCAAAGCCACCAGCTTTTCCTGAACCTGTGTCATGGGAAGCTCCGTGTCATAGGGGATCACCGCATCCACAAACCGCTCCAAAAGGAACTCGAAAATCCTCTGGGCTCCTATCTCAAGCTGCAAAATCGGCCGTTCCTGGAACACATGCCGGAAGGCGATGCTTCCCAGCGCCTTTGCCAAAAGCCCCATCTCCGTCCCCTCAAGCAGATCCGCGCCATATTCTCCTGCCATAATCGCCTCATAATGAGCGGCAAAGCTATCCGTGGCGCTTCCAAGAAGCTGCCCCTGCACACTGACGATCCAGTTCTGGACCGCATACAGATCCGGCCGCCCATATCCCTTTTCCAGCGCCCGCCTGTACTTATCCTCCATCCAGGAGACCACTCTCCGGTACGCCTCCCCCTGCTCCTCCCGCTTATACTCCCCAAGCTCCCGCAGAAGCGTCTCGTAGGACAGACAGCCCTTCTTTACGCCGTCCTCTATGTCCGCAGTCCGGTAGGAGATGTCGTCTGCAGCCTCCAAGAGGAAGGACAGCGGATGCCTTTTTCCCATGGTGCCCGTGGCCTCCTGCACATCCCAAAAGCTCTCCCGGTCCGCATAGAAATACCCCATCTTTTTCGTCCGGATATCCCCGCTGTGTTCATCGATCTCCACCGAGGAAACCGGGTACTTGATAATGGTTCCAAGCAGTGCCTTTGTCAGGTTCATTCCATGCTCGTCCACCAGGAAATGAAGCCGTGTAACCACTCGGAAGGCCTGGGTATTTCCCTCAAAATTATAAAAATCCTCCGCCATCTGGGGGCTCAAAAGCTCTGTCAGGGGCTTTCCCCGAAGCTGCAGCTTCCTCAGATTCTCTTTAAACCAATCCTGGATCGCCGCCTCCCCGAAATGCCCAAAGGGCGGATTCCCAATATCGTGCAGAAGCCCGGCGCACTGGAGAATGTCGCAGACCGCCGCCCGGTGCTCCGGGAGGAAGGAGGCATCCTTTATCTCCGACTGGATCTTCTGTCCCACATTCTGCCCCAGGGACTTTGCCAGGGAGGACACCTCCAGGGAATGGGTGAGGCGCGTGCGCACAAAATCGTTCCGCTCCAGGGGAAATACCTGGGTTTTATCCTGCAGGCGCCTGAAGGAAGCGCTCCCGATAATTCTGTGGTAATCCTTCTCAAATTCTGTCCGCAGATCTGCGGAAGACGGCTTCCGGTAGCTGCGGATCCGGTCGTCGCATAAAAGCCTGCTCCATTCCATGGGCGTAAACCTCCTTTTGTGAGTCCTGCTGCGGCAGAGCGCTTCACTCTATAATCTGTTTTACCTTTCCCAAAGGCAGCTCCAGCCGCCTGGCTATTTCCTCCGGCGCCATTCCCTGCGCCGACAGGCGGAGCACCTTCTTTGCCACCTCGATTCCCTTTTCCATTCCCTTTTCCATTCCAATCGATAAAATGCTCATCCGCACTGCCTCCCATTCTTCGGATTCCTTTACTTCCTGCACTATCTCATCAAGCTCCAGGATTCGTTCATCCTTCACCTGTATTTCCGGATTATCCAGCGTTGTCTTTTTCATATACTGCAGCAGACTTATCAGCTCCGGTGAACCATTCCTGCTTTTCATATTTAAAAATATCTTGGTTGTTCCATCCTCCAGATATAAATCATCGGCCTCCTC
>CALWMT010000097.1 GCA_944382045.1 uncultured Enterocloster sp.
GGCCGTACAGCTTCTTCTCCATCTTCTTCATATCTTTATCATTGTAAAAAGGAAAATCCCTCATAAAATCATCAAACAAATCTTCTCCAAAAATGCTGGGCATCAACATACGTCATTCCTCCTTGCTATTTACTCTGTTGTCATGCTCCGCGCCTTCCCGGCGCTTTTTTCTCCCCCGCCGGCCCAGCCAGGGCCGGCAGCGGGTTATCTATGGTAATGAACACACGGTCATCCCTCGATGGCAATGTATTTCTTATTTTCCACCGCAGGCTTCTCTTCCATCTTGGGAACCAGCAGAGTCAGGGTGCCGTTCTCAAACTTGGCCTTGATATCTGCCTCCGTCACCTGATCGCCCACATAGAAGCTTCTGCTGCAGGATCCGCTGTAGCGCTCCCTGCGGATGTAGCGTCCGCTGTCATCCTTCTCATCCTTGCTGTTATTCGCCGAAGCGCTGATGGTCAGGTAGCCGTCCTTCAGCTCCGCCTTCACATCCTCCTTCTTCACACCCGGCAGGTTCATAGTCACCTCGTAGCCATTCTCCGTGTCCTTGATGTCGGTCCGCATCAGATCGGAGCCGCCCGCCGCAAAATTATTATCAAAAGAAAAATCAAAAAAGTCATCCAGCAAATTCTCTCCAAAAATACTAGGCATCAACATAAATCATCTCTCCTTTTCCACCTTGATTTTTGGAACCTAAGGAAGATTCCCGGGAACCTCATTTCCTTGGCTCCTTTTTCTCTCTTCCTTTGTTCTATGTGTAATATAACACTTATTGTTGGCCGAGTCAAGGGTCGAGTGCTAATTTTTTTGTGAAAAAAATGTGAACACACAGCAGAACCTCCGCTGCGTGTTCACAGTCCGCACTGTTACATCAATACATCTTTCCAACCTTGAAGTCCCGCTCCAGCTCCCGCCTCTGGTCCTTCTTGGCGATGTCGGCCCGCTTGTCGTAGAGCTTCTTGCCCCTTGCCAGGCCAATCTCCACCTTCACAAGGCTTCCCTTCAGATACACCTGAAGGGGCACCAGGGTGAAGCCCTTCTCCGCCACCTTTCCCGTCAGCTTCATAATCTCGCTTTTGTGCAGCAAAAGCCGCCGGGTGCGCAGGGGATCCTTATTAAAAATATTTCCCTTCTCATAGGGGCTGATATGCATGCCGTACACATACACCTGGCCGTTTTCAATCTTCACAAAGGCCTCCTTCACGCTGCACTTGCCCATGCGGATGGATTTGACCTCCGTGCCGAAAAGCTCGATGCCCGCCTCATACTTGTCGTCTATAAAATAATCGTGATATGCCTTCTTATTATTTGCAATCAGTTTAATACTTTCCTTCCCCATCGTTCGTCTCCTCCCGTTCTTCATCTGGAGCGCCGGCTTCCTCCCGCGTCTCCCGGTCCGCTGCATCTTCTGCCAGCACAAAGTCCACGCTGCGAAGCACCGGATCCGTCCCTGACACCGTGACCCGCACACTCTGTCCCAGCTTGTAGGCCTTTCTGGTTCTCTCACCCACAAGCTCATAATTTTTCTCGTCAAATATATAATAGTCGTCCGCCAAATCGCTCATGCGCACCAGGCCCTCCACCGTATTGGGGAGCTCCACGTAAAAGCCCCAGTTGGTGATGCCTGAAATCACGCCCGTAAATTCCTCACCCACAAAACGGCTCATATACTGGCACTTCTTAAGCTTCTCCGTCTCCCGCTCCGCCTCCTCGGCCCGCCGCTCCAGAGCGGACGACTGGATGGCTGCCTGGGGAAGAATGGCCTCGTAGTGGGCCCGCCGTTCCTCCGCAAGGCCGCCCCGCAGATTCTCCTTGATAATCCGGTGAATCT
Source organism: uncultured Enterocloster sp. (assembly GCA_944382045.1). Classification (GTDB taxonomy): domain Bacteria; phylum Bacillota; class Clostridia; order Lachnospirales; family Lachnospiraceae; genus Enterocloster. The sequence goes on from CALWMT010000097.1 coordinate 1,832, forward strand.
GCAGATCCGGATAGCGCCGGATGGGGGAGGTAAAATGGGTGTAATACCGGGCCGCCAGTCCAAAATGCCCGGAACAGTCCGTGGTATAGCGGGCCTGCTTCATGGATCGCAGCACCAGCCGGGAGAGCAGGGCCTCCTCGCTTGTCCCCTCCAGCCTGTCCAGAAGCTTCTGCAGCTCCTTGGGGTGAATCTCCCCCTGCTGCATGCGGATATGATAGCCGAAATTATTGATAAATATGCCCAAAGCCTTTATCTTCTCCGGATCCGGCCTGTCATGGGTCCGGTAGAGGAAGGGCAGGGCCTGCCAGAAATAATCCTCCGCCACCGTCTCATTTGCCGCCAGCATGAAGTCCTCGATAAGCTTTGTGGCCGCATTTCTCTGCCGGGGCTCAATGGCCAGGGGCCGTCCCTCCCCATCCAGCAAAATCTTGCTCTCCGGAAAATCAAAATCAATGGCTCCCCGTCTTCTCCTTCTGGCCCGCAGGATATCCGCCAGCTTTTGCATTTTCAAAAACATGGGGACAAATTCCCGGTACGCTTCGGCCTCCGGGCAGGAGCCCCCGCTTCCGTCCGGCTCTATGCCGCCGTCCGTCAGGATGGCGTTCACCGCCGTGTAGGTCATCCGCCGGTCCACCCGCACCACAGTCTCCGCGATCCTGTGATCCGTTATGGTTCCGTCCGGCGTGATCTCCATAATGCAGCTTAAGGCCAGCCGGTCCTCCCCCGCGTTCAGGGAGCAGATGCCGTTGGACAAGCTGTGGGGCAGCATAGGAATCACCCGATCCACCAGGTACACGCTGGTTCCCCGCCGGAATGCCTCTGCATCCAGGGCGCTCCCCTCCCGGACATAATGGCTCACATCCGCGATGTGCACCCCCAGAATATAATTTCCCCCGCTGTTCATCTCCAGGGTCACAGCGTCGTCCAGATCCTTGGCGTCCTCCCCGTCAATGGTCACTGTGGGGAGGTCCCGCAGGTCCAGGCGGCCTTCCAGATCCCCCTCTGAGACGTCCGGCGCCTGGCCCGCCTCCCGAAGCACCTCCTCCGGGAACTGTTCCGGCAGCCCGTAGGCCCGCACCAGGGACAAAATATCCGTCCCCGGATCATTTACATGGCCCAGGATCTCGACAATCTTCCCCTCCGGTTTTTTCCTGCCGTCCCCGAAGTCCGTGATACAGACCACCACCTTATGTCCTGTGACCGCCCCCATGTCCTGGCCCTGGGGGATAAAAATGTCCATGGCTATCCGCCGGTTGTCCGGGATCACAAAGCCAAAGGTTTTATTTTTCTGGTAAAAGCCCACCACCTCCCGGTTGGCATGCTCCAGAATCCGCAGGACGGCCCCCTCGGCCCTTCCCTTTGCTCCGGCCTCCCTCTCAATAAAGATCTGCACCTTATCGCCGTGAAGGGCTCCCCCGGTTTTCTCCTCGGGAATAAACACATCCTGCTCCTGGCCCTCCACAGTCACAAAGCCAAAGCCCCGGGCATTTCCCGAAAATATCCCCGTGAGGGAGAAGGTCTCCGGCCGTCCGTATTTTCCTCTCTTGGAAATGCCTATCTTTCCCTCTGCCGTCAGGGCGGAGAGAACCTCCTCAAGCTCCCCTCTCTGGGATTTGGGGATACTTAAGAGCATGGCAATCTCCTTCGCCTTCATCGGCACATAGGCCTTGTCATAAATCAGATCCAAAAGCAGCTTCTTTCTCTCTTTAAATTTCTCGTCTTCCATATAACCTCACCAAAACCATCCTGGGCACAGCACCTGCATTTCCCTCAATAACAAAAAACACCCTCATATCAATGTACAAGGGTGTTGGTTTCTTCCTTCGTTTTCTATTATCCCATGCGTTCCAGGAGAACATTCAAAATCAGGGTGATAACCATAAACACAATGGCCCCATATCTTGTAAAATGTTCCAGGGCACCCTCCATCGAGCGGCCCTTGTTCTTGCTCCAATAGCTGTCCGCCATACCGCCGATAGCGCTTCCAAGGCCGTTGGACTTTCCCTCCTGCATCAGGACTACGATGGATATCGCCACGCCCAGCAGGACATATATAACTGTCAAAATGATCTGAATAACTGACATCTGCCGCACCTCTCCATTTCTTATAGTCAAACAAAATTACTATAGCATAGAATCCCCGAAAAGACAAGCCCTTTTTGACAGCTGCGCTGCACTATCGGGGCTGGGAGCCGATAAGGGAGAGCTGTCCCTCAAACCGGCACTCACCGTAATCTGCCGGAATAATAAAATGCTGTCCCTTTGCCACCGGTGTGCCATCCACACAGCCCTCTCCTTCCAGAATACTTACATTTGTAAATTCCTGGCCGAAGTCCTCCCTCCAGCTGGTATTTATGTCCAGCTTAAAGCAGGTATAGCGGCTGCAGGATGCCAGAAGCGTCTTCCTTCCTCCTGAGCATTCCCTCTCAACCCAGGGAGTTGGCTGTGCCCCGCTGTCAAAGGGAACTTGAATCACATCCAGACTCTGTTTTATATGAAGCTCCCGGGGTTTCCCGTCAGACAGCCGATCATAATCATACACCCGATATGTGATATCACTGCTCTGCTGGGTCTCAAGAAGCAATGTCCCCCCCTTAATTGCGTGGACGCATCCCGGATCAATCCGAAAGACATCCCCTTTTTTCACCGGAATCTGGCGGATAAATTCTTTCCACCGCTTTTCCTGAATCATGCGGCGCAGCTCCTCCTGCGTCCTCGCATTATGTCCAATGACAATGGTTGTTCCCGGCTCGCAGTCCAGAATATACCAGCATTCCATTTTTCCCAGGGAGCCATTCTCATGGGCCGCAGCGTAGGCATCATCCGGGTGGACCTGAATGCTCAGGTCCTCTCTGGCATCAATAATCTTCACCAAAAGCGGGAACTCCTCATGGTTCGCCGACGAGCCAAAGAGCTCCTTATGATTCCGCCAAAGGCTGCTCAGGCGCTGACCAGCCCATGGGCCAGAGGCGACCTCACAATCCCCATTTTTGTGAGCACTGATCCCCCAGCACTCTCCTGTATGATTACTGGGAATCTTATATCCGAAAACCTCCTGCAGCCGGCTTCCTCCCCAGACCGTCTCTTTAAACACAGGTTTTAAAAAAATCAATTGCTTCATGTTTTATAAACCTCCATATCCTCCTTCCCAGCCAGCGATACAGTGGTTAGGAAGGTGCCCCGTCAAAACGGTGCCATTTATTGTACCATGAAATTATCTTTTTTTAAAGAGCGGACTTGCAAGACACCAAACTTGTTTTCTATTCATATCTTATAACAGGCCAAAATACGCGGGGCCTCTGCAGAAAACTCAATTTGCAAGGAGATTTCTCCCATGATTACCATAAGCCTTTGCATGATTGTAAAAAATGAAGCCGCTGTGCTGGAGCGCATCCTAAAGCCCATGTCATCCGTGGCTGATCAAATCATCATCGTGGATACCGGATCAAACGATGCTACCAAAGAAATTGCCCGGCAGTTCACGGATGAGATCTATGATATGGCCTGGCAGGATGATTTTTCCGCAGCGCGCAATTTTGCCTGCTCCCACGCCAAAATGGACTACTGGATGTGGCTGGACGCAGATGATGTAATTGATGAGAAAAACAAAGCCCGGCTGCTGGATTTGAAGCGCACGCTGGATCCCTCTGCAGACGTGGTGATGATGCGCTATCTCACGGGCTTTGACCAGAACGGGAACTGTACCTTCTCCTATTATCGGGAGCGGCTTCTAAAGACAAGCCGCAATTTTCGCTGGCAGGGACGGGTGCATGAAGCAATTGTCCCCTCGGGGAGCATTCTCTATTCCCCCATTGAGATAAGCCATCAGAAGCTGGGAACCGGCGATAAGGACAGAAATCTGAGAATTTATGAATCGATGCTCCGGGAAGGCAGTGTCCTGACTCCCAGAGAGCTGTTCTACTATGGGCGGGAGCTCTATTTTCATGAACATTTCTCAGAAGCCGCTGCGGTTCTGTCCATGTTCCTGAAGGAGCCTGCCGGATGGCTGGAAAACAAAATTGACGCCTGTCTCCTTTTATCCCAATGCCACAGCAGGCTTGGACAGACGGAAGAAGCAATGGCTGACCTGACCCGAAGCTTTATTTACAGCCCGCCCCGCGGAGAGGCCTGCTGCGCCTTGGGCGGACAAATGCTGGAGGACGGAAGGCTTCGGGATGCTGTCTATTGGTATGAGAGGGCTCTGGCCTCTATGCCGGATGAGACATCCGGTGCCTTCGTCCAAAAGGACTGCTATGACTTTCTCCCTCTGATCCAGCTCTGTGTCTGCTGGGACCGGCTGGGAGACAAGAAAAAAGCCCTCGCATATCACAGACAGGCTCAAGCGCTAAAGCCTCAGGATCCGTCTGTGAAGGCAAATGAGCTATATTTTTCCAGCCTTGGATTGGAGATTTCCTCTGAAATTTAAGAGCATAATGAACAATGGCCGGCTGGTTCACCAAGCCTCATGGGCTCAGATAAACCAGCCGGCGCTGTTATGTACTAGAGAGTACCGCTTCGATTCATTCTTCGCCGAACAGGCTGCCGAGATCATCCTGCGCTATAGGCCGTATCTGATTCCGCACCAGCACACGGGACGCTTTTTCCGGATCGTTTACCCGGAATACCATATAGGCAACATCCTTTTTGCGGGTAATAAACGCATAGGTGTATTCCACATTGATCCCATTCTCACCCAGAGCGCTCAGCATCTTTACCAAGCTGCCCGGCTTGTCCGAAATCTCTACCGCCAGCACTGGGGTGACAGCACAGACGTAACCGGCCTCCTTCGCCACATTGACTGTCTTGTAGGGCTCATCTACAATCAGGCGCAGAATGCCGAAATCCTGCGTTTCGGCAATGGAAAGTGCACGCATATCGATCTGATGTTCCTCCAAAAGACGGGTAAATTCCGCCAGCTGTCCAGGTTTATTTTCCAGAAATACAGAGATCTGATTGATTGTCATTGCCAAAGCTCCTTTCTTAGTACAGTTTACGCTTGTCAATTACACGCACTGCCTTCCCCTCACTGCGGGCGATTGTCTTCGGCGCTACCAGCTTTACTACTACGTAGATGCCAAGCATCGCCTTCATTGCGTCTACCAGCTCTTTTTCCCGGGCGGAAACCTGAGAGAGGTTGTCGGAGAACATCTCTGTAGTCATCTCAACCTGTACCTCAAGCTTATCTGTATTATTTTCGCGGGTAACAATGATCTGGTAGTTGGCCGGATATCCCTTGTTCAGCAGTACAGTCTCAATCTGAGACGGGAATACATTCACGCCCTTGATAATCAGCATGTCATCGCTGCGGCCCATAGGCTTGGACATGCGCACATGGGTACGTCCGCAGGGGCATTTCTCATAATTCAGCACACAGATATCGCGGGTGCGGTAGCGCAGCAGGGGGAATGCATCCTTTGTAATGCATGTGAATACCAATTCGCCGACACTTCCCTCAGGCAGCACCTCTCCTGTCTTTGGATCAATAATCTCAGGTATAAAATGGTCCTCATTGATATGCATGCCGTGCTGGTCACTGCACTCAAAGGAGACGCCGGGACCGGAGATCTCGGTAAGACCGTAAATGTCATAGGCCTTTATCCCCAGCTTATTCTGGATATCCTGACGCATCTCCTCTGTCCAGGCCTCCGCGCCGAAGATTCCTGCCTTCAGCTTGATCTGATCGGTCAATCCGCGCTCGACGATCGTCTCCGCCAGATATGCCGCATAGGAGGGCGTACAGCAGAGAATGGTTGATCCCAGGTCACACATGAACTGAATCTGGCGGTCCGTATTGCCTGAGGACATGGGAAGGGTAAGGGAGCCCACCTTATGGGAGCCGCCATTGAGACCCGGGCCTCCGGTAAACAGGCCGTATCCATAGCAGACATGCACCACGTCCTCGTTGGTGCCGCCCGCTGCCATAATCGCACGGGCACAGCATTCATCCCACAGATCAATGTCATGCTGGGTATAAAAAGCAACCACGCGGCGGCCGGTGGTGCCGCTGGTAGATTGAATCCGCACGCAGTCCTGCAGCGGAACTGCCAGCAGGCCATAGGGATATGCCTTTCTCAAATCCTCCTTCGTCAGGAAGGGCAGCTTGTGAAGATCGTCAACGGATTTGATGTCATCGGGAGTCACTCCCTTTTTCTCCATCAGATGCCGGTAATACGGTACATTTTCATAGACTCTTTTCACTGTGGGGACCAGGCGCTCATTCTGCCAGGCTCGAATCTGATCCCGGCTGGCACATTCAATTTCGGGTTGATAATAACGCTCCATAGGTGGGTACTTTCCTTTCTGTATAATATATATAATACTATACCATTTTACAGCGGGAAAGTAAACAATTTTCATGCATCCTGCCCTTCTCTTTCAAAGCACCGCACAGCAGCTGGAATGCATGCCGCGGACTTGCCAGACACCAAACTTGTTCTCTTTTCATATCTTATATCAGGCCGAACATTATAGGGCTTCAGCCAAAAACAGATTTGCAAGGAGAGAGCATTATGTATCATCATTATTCTGACGAGATAGACGAAATCATGAACCGCGATCCCTCCACGCCTCCCGACCTGCGCTGCTCCGGCCGGCCCGCTCCGGATTGCTGCGAGCCTGCCCCCGCCATCTTTTGCTGCGGCGGGTGTGAAGGACCCAGAGGGCCGCGCGGACCTATGGGGCCGCAGGGGCCTCGTGGACCTATGGGCCCCATGGGACCCCAGGGATCCCAAGGGCCAGCGGGCGTCACTGGCATCCAGGGAATTCAGGGGCCGCAGGGGCTCCAGGGTGTTGCAGGGCCCACAGGACCAGCCGGGGCTGCAGGAGTTACAGGGGCTGCGGGACCCACCGGCGCCACCGGGCCTACGGGACCCACCGGGCCGCAGGGAGCCGCAGGAGCCACAGGGGCTGAGGGTCGAACCGGGG
>CALWMT010000098.1 GCA_944382045.1 uncultured Enterocloster sp.
ACAGTTTTTCAGGCGCAGGACCACATCCCCTATGTTGTTTTCCTTGGGCGGAAAGCGGTTTTCCAGCTTCCGCCCCACCATCATGGCGATGACCTCGTCCATGGTGATGCTGTCCACTCTCCGGGTACCGATCATATGTCCGTCGCGCATGACGCTGATATCGTCCGCTATGGCATAGATCTCCTCCATCTTGTGGCTGATGTAAATAATGCTGATTCCCTTGGCCTTCAGATCCCGTATGATTTCAAACAGATGTTTGACCTCCCGCTCTGTCAGGGAGGAGGTGGGCTCATCCAGCACCACCACCCTGCACTGATAAGAGACTGCCTTGGCAATGTCGATCATCTGGCGCTGGGATACGGTGAGCTTCGAGAGCTTTATCCGCGGGTCCACCTCAAGCCCCAGCTGTCCCAGCAGCTTTTTTGTCTCTGCGGCCATCTTCCTGTCGTCGATAAAGCCGGCCTTCGTCTCATAGCGGCCCAGCCACACATTGTCCGCCACACTCTGCTCCTGCACCTGCTCCAGCTCCTGGTGCACCATGGATATGCCGCCCAGAAGGGCTGCGTGGGGGTTGGCAAAATCCACGGGCTTCCCGTCCAGGATGATGCTCCCCTCGTCCTTTTTGTATATGCCGAAAAGGCATTTCATCAGAGTGGACTTGCCCGCCCCGTTCTCGCCCATCAGGGCGTGGACCGTACCGGGGCGGATATTAAGGCTTACCTTGTTCAGGGCGTACACGCCTGAAAACTGCTTGCTAATTCCCTGCATCTGCAGCAAATACTCCTGCTCTGCCATGCCGCTTCTCCCTTCTAAAAATTGATTTGATCCGGATGCTTACCCGAACCTCCAAAGTCCTCTATCGCGCTGATCCTCTCCATATCGTCATCCGCAATAGCAAAATCAAAAACCTGCATATTCTCTGCCATCCGGGATCTGTCCACGGATTTCGGCAGGGGAATCACTCCATTTTGAAGGCACCAGCGGATACAGATTTGAGCCGCTGATTTGCCATATTTCTCCCCCATTTCCATCAGAAGCGGATGATGCAGCATCTTCCCTGTGCCGAGAGGGCTCCACGCCTCCACTTGAATGCCGTGCTCACGGCAGAATTGCACGGTTTCCCTCTGCATATATCCCGGGTGGAATTCAATTTGATCCGCCATCGGCCGGATCTCCGACTCCATCAAGGCTCGCATATGATGCGGCAGAAAGTTTGACACGCCGATAGCTTTTGCCTGGCCCGATTGATAAATATGGATCAGCGCTCTCCATGTATCCAGGTTTATCTCCTCCCAGTCCGCAAATTGGCGGGGTGAGGCCGGCCAATGAATCAGGTAGAGATCCACATAGTCCGTCTGAAGGTCTGAAAGCGTTTTTTCAAAGGCTTTCCGTGTCCTCTCATACCCTCTCTCCGTATTCCAGACCTTGCTCGTTATAAACAGATGCTCCCGGCACACGCCGGACTCCCGGATGCCCTCTCCCACGCTGCTTTCATTCCCATAGACAGTCGCCGTATCAATGTGCCTGTAGCCTGCCTCAATCGCATTTATGACAGCATTTTTGGCGGTCTCCCCCGCCGGGGTCTGCCATGTCCCGTAACCTATGCAGGGAATACTATATCCATTGTTCAGCCTGAATACCTCACAAATTCCATTCATAGGCAGTTGTTGTACTCCTGACGGGCCACATCAATATTTTCTTTTGTGATAATCTCGTTGGGAATGCGGATGTCCTTCCACTCTCCGAAGGTCAGATCCAGTCCTTCCAAAACATCCTTCCCATTGTACACATTCAGCAGGGTATCCACGCAGGCGCAGGCCTCCGCCCAGGGGGATGTGAGGATTGTTCCGGAGAGCTGGTCATTTTCCAGCATATCGTAAATATCCGGCAGGCCGTTGATGCCGAACACCGGGATTACCGTGGACGGGTCATCATAGGTTCCGTTTTCCTTCAGCGTCTCAATGATGCCCATGGCCATGGCGTCGTTGTTGGAAATAACCGCCTCGATCTCATTGCCATACTTCACATACCAGGCGTCCATGATCTCCTTTGCCTTGGTGGTCTGCCAGCCGCCCTCCTGGATGTCAAGCTGCTCGCTCTCCATGATTCCCTCCTCGCTCCACTGGGCAAACATGTCCTGCACGGCCTCGGTCCTGTGGATGCCGTCCTGCTGGGCGATATTTCCCTGGCAGATCACATACTGAAGCTTTCCGTCCCCGTTCTTCTCCATGGTGACCATCTCCGCGCGCCATGTATCCTTCGCCATTTCGGCCTGATCCAATCCCGGCTCCCGCCAGCCGATCCCCACAAACCAGCTGTTGTCATATTTGTCCAGAACTCCCTCCTCGATAAGCGGCGCCCGGTCTACAAAGCACACAGGGATATCCGCTTCTTTTGCCATGTCGATGATGACGTCCGCGCCGCCCGGATCCACCAGGCTCACCAGGAGCATGTCCACATCCTTCTCAATCAGCGTCGCCACCTGGTCGTTCTGCTTGTTCTGGTCGTTGGCGGAATCATACATCTCAATCACCGCTTTGCCGTCCGCGCAGTAATTCTCCACGCCCTTGCGCACATAGGACATATACTGGCCGGAATAGTCAAACACTACAAAGCCAATGGTAGGCGCGTCCCCGTTCGCCGCCTGTGTTCCGTCCGTTCCCGCCGTGCTTGTATCCGCCGCGCTGCCCGCCGCTTCCTGGCTGCCGCTGCATCCCGCCGCCGTAAGCGCCATCATTCCTGCTAACCCCATTGCAAACCATTTCTTTGCCTTCATTTTAATATCCTCCCAATTTTTTATTTATTAGATAACGGTTCCCTGCGGCTCCGTCATTTCCTTATAATCAGCTTATCCCTTGTGATCTCCTTCAAATTCCTGCAGTTGGCAAGCCGCATAATGTTCTGCAGCTCCCAGTAAATCTTCTGGGTATAGATGGATGCCCCGGCTTTTCCGCCGCCGTATACCGCCACCACATAAGGCCTTCCGATGCCCACCGCATCGGCGCCCAGGGCCAGCATCTTAAATACATCCTCGCCGGAGCGCACGCCTCCATCCGCAAACACCTTCATGGAATCGCCCACCGCTTTCTTGATGTCCGCGATCACGTCGCAGGGAGCCAGGGAACCCTCCACCACATTTCCCCCGTGGTTGGAAATCAGAATCCCATAGGCCCCGGCCTCCGCACATTTCACAGCGGCCTTCACGGACATAATCCCTTTGATTATGACCGGCTTGTCCACCGAGCGGACAATCTCTTTTAACTCTTCCACATTCCTTGCACAGACGCCCTCGCGCTTGGAATTGGGATCCCCGGAATACTGGTAGCCCAGACCGATTGCGTCCAGATCCGTAGCAATGGCCATGGCTCCCACTTCATTGCACCATTTCACCCGCTTCCAAAACTCGTCCCGGTCCGCCCAGGGCTTGATCGTGGGAACGCCTACCCCGTCAATATCCCGGATGGCCTCAATCTGTCCCTCAAAATACCCTTCCGCCTTATTGTCCCCCAGCCAGGCCATGCCGCCGGCCTCGTAGCAGCCCTCCAAAAGCGCCCTGGCGTAGGCATTGTTATTGTTGAAATACTGGCTGGGATACTCATAATCCGTCAGGATCTTCGCAATCGGCGAGGCAAACACCGGAAGGTCAAATTGATGTCCGAACAGTTCAAGGGATGTGTCCGGCACGTAATCATCATGCACCACATCCAGTTCAATGCGGATATCCCCCAGCGCCTTGCAGCTGTTGATAAAGCCCGCATTATTGCCCTTGGCTCCCATCTCCAGGGAGTTGGTGTATCTCCCCGCGCAGGCCACGCCGTTGCAGACCTTGCATACATGGCAGGAAGGCTTCATCACCTTCCGCGCCTCATTCTGATAGGAAGCATACTCCAGAAGTACGTCATTGTAATTTTTTGTGTGTTCCATGCTCATTTTCTCCCTTTCTTTTTGTTATGTTTTCCCATATTTTTTTATTGCCTGTATGTTTTAATCGTTTACGTAAACGTTTAAATCATGTAAACATCATAATCCCATGTGGCAGTTTTGTCAATTGTGCTGTTTTTCTAAATATCAGCCTTATTTTTTGTTCTATTTCAACAATATAGTTTCATTTTTCCGTTCATTCTTGACTTTCCATCCGAAAAAGAGTACAGTAAGTATATATTGTATATAAACGTTTAAATATCAGTTGAATACCCCGCAGCAAGCAGACGGGGCATGAAACCTGGTTTTTTAAATCCGGTTAAACCGCATTATTTAAACGGTACGTAACCGCACTCTAAGAAAATGGGGAGTTTTAATTTATGAAAGCGAGTATGAAAGATGTGGCAAACCATGCCGGCGTTTCCGTGGCTACGGTTTCCCATGTGATCAATCAGACGAGATTTGTCAGCGAGAGCACCCGTCAGAAGGTGTTAGACAGCATCAAAGCGCTGAATTATGTGCCCGATCAGATGGGCAAGATATTTAAGACTGGAAAAAGAAATCTTATCGGAATTATTATCCCGGATATTGCCAACCCTGTGTGGGCCATGCTCATAGAGGAAGTGGAAGGAATCCTCTCCTCCCAGGGCTTCCACATTATCATCAGCAATACCAAGGAGACTGCCTTCCGGGAGCTGGATAATATACGCCTCCTGTCCTCGGGCATTGTGGACGGCCTGATCATCGCCTCCACCCTGACGGACTACCGGGAGATTGAGGCCAGCGTTCCAAACGGCTTTCCCATCGTCCTGGTTGACCGTTCCCTGGCCTCCGCTCCCTGGGACGCGATCCTGCCGGCCGACTACAAGGCGGTCTATGAGGGGGTGGAGCGGATGATCCGGGCCGGCCATACGAGAATCGGATTTATCAGCGGCCTGGAGCGGCTTTCCACCTCGGCAGAACGTCTGAAAGCCTACCGGAACGCAATGGAATACTACGGCCTGCCTGTGGAGCCGGAATTTATTCAGCCCGGCAACTCCCTTGCCAACAGCGCCCTTCCCCTCCTGCAGAATCTTCTGAATATCGGCTGCAGCGCGGTTGTGGCTTCCAACAATGTGATGCTGGATGACGTGCTTTTCTATTTAAAGGACCACAATATCACCCCAGGGAAAGACCTGGCCCTCTTCGGCCAGATGCTGGATGGCTCTGCCAACTATAATCTGCGCTACATGGACATGATGGTCCAGCAGACCAAGGGAATCGGCGTGGCGGCCGGCGAAAAGATGCTGTTCCGCCTGGAAAATCCCCAGGCCCCGGCAGAAAAGATCCTGCTTCAAAGCCTGTTGGTCAAGCAGACCAGCACTTTGTCGCGGGCGGTTTAGGGTGGTGCTTGGAAGCCGATTCGCCGTCCTCGGCCAGCCAAACCCGCACATCCTCGCGTTCTACCCCTCCACGCTCCCCACAAGCTCCTTCACGTCCTCTATCCCGTGCCGCTCCATATAGTCCCGGATTCCCTCCACGGTATCCAAAGTGGCCCGGGGATTGTGGAAATTGGCGGTCCCCACAGCTACCGCGCTGGCGCCGGCCAGGATGAATTCCAGAGCGTCCGCGCCGTTCTGAATGCCGCCCATGCCGATAATGGGAAGCTTCACCGCCCGGGCCGCCTGGTAGACCATGCGCACCGCCACCGGCTTGATGGCGGGGCCGGAAAGGCCGCCGGTGCGGTTGGCCAGGGCAAAGCGGCGGCGCTCCACATCAATCTTCATGCCTGTAAGGGTGTTAATCAGGGAAATGGCGTCCGCCCCTCCGGCCTCCGCCGCCTTCGCCATCACTGTGATGTCCGTCACATTGGGGCTGAGCTTCATGATGACCGGCTGCCTCGCCTTCTCCTTCACCGCCCGGGTGATGGCCTCCACCGCCTTCGGGTCCTGGCCAAAGGCAATGCCGCCCTCCTTCACGTTGGGGCAGGAAATGTTGATCTCCAGCATATCCACCGGCTCATCCCCCAGGCGCTCCACCACCTCCAGGTAATCCTCCGTGGTCTTCCCGCAAACATTTACAATAATCCTCGTGTCAAACTGCTTTAAAAACGGGATGTCCCGCTTCACAAACACGTCGATGCCCGGATTCTGCAGGCCGATAGCGTTGAGCATGCCGCCCCAGGTCTCCGCAATCCGTGGGGTGGGATTGCCCGGCCAGGGCACATTAGCCACGCCCTTTGTGACCACCGCGCCCAGCTGATTCAAATCTACAAATTCGCTGTACTCCATACCGGAACCAAAGGTGCCGGATGCCTCCATCACCGGATTTTTAAAGGTCACGCCGGCAATCGTCACTTCCATATTCATATGTCTGGTTCCTCCTACTCTACAGTTCAATCTCTTCCGCTGCAAATACAGGGCCTTCCTTGCAGATGCGCTTGTTGTGCACCTGGGAGTGCTCGTCCTTCTCCTTGGACTGGCAGACGCAGGCCAGGCAGGCGCCGATGCCGCAGGCCATCCTTTCCTCCAGGGACAAAAAGCAGGCAGTCCCCTGCTCCTTCGCATAGGCCTTCACCGCCCGAAGCATGGGGGTGGGGCCGCAGGCATAGATGATATCCGCCTGAATGCCCTGCTCCCGCACCGCGTCCAGCACATTTCCCTTGGTTCCGGCGCTGCCGTCCTCCGTGGCCGCGTACACAGGGCCATAGGGGGCAAATTCATCCTTCAAAAACATCTGGCTGTCCCGGTATCCCAGCACGGCCTGAACCAGGCCCGCGCCCTCCGCCGCCGGGGAGCCTGCCTGGGCCTCCTTATTCAGCCGGCTTAAGGCCGCCGCCAGCTCCAGCATAGGCGGAATGCCGATTCCGCCGCCCATGAGCAGGGCCCGCCTGCCGGGCTCCAGGGGGAATCCATTTCCCAGGGGTCCAAGGACCTCCACCCGGTCCCCGGCCCGCAGGCGGGAGAATTCCTCTGTCCCAGCCCCGGCGATGCGGTAGACCAGGCGCAGGATTCCCTTTTCCCTGTCAATGCCGCAGATGCTGATGGGCCGGGGAAGGAGCCTGGCCCCATCCCCGCTGTACAGGGAGACAAACTGCCCGGGCACCGCCTGGGCCGCAATCTCCGGCGCTTCCAGACGCAGGTCAAAAATTCCCTCCGCCAGTGTCCTCTGCTCCCGCACAGGAGCGCTTATCTTTACCTTTGCCATATATGCCTCCGCTTCCTACAGTACCCGGTTAATGTCTTCTACCATGTCTTCCACGGCCTGGCGGGACGCCTCGCCGAAATGCTCCGCGCCGAACCTGGCATACTTCTCCTGCCGGTAAGCCGCGATAATGCCCCGGGAGGAATTCACGATAGCTCCCAGTCCATCCTCGTTAAAGCAGTGCCGCAGGTCCTCCGCCGTACCGCCCTGGGCTCCGTAGCCAGGCACAAGGAAATAGGTGCGGGGCATCAATTTGCGCAGAATCCGGCTCATCTCCGGGTAGGTAGCGCCCACCACAGCGCCTACATTGCTGTACTCCCCGTCCATGGAGGCTTCTCCCCACTCCACAACCTTCTCAGCCACCCACTCATAGAGGGGCCGTCCGTCAATCAGGCGGTCCTGGAACTCACCGCTGGAGGGATTGGAGGTCTTCACCAGAATGAAGAGTCCCTTGTCATTGGCATTGCAGGCCTCCACAAAGGGCTTTACCCCGTCCGTTCCGAGATAGGGGTTCACCGTGAGGAAATCCGTCCCAAAGCCCTGGAATACATTCGCGCCCACCTGCACCTGGCCGATGTGGGCTGCGGCATAGGCCGCAGAGGTAGAGCCAATGTCTCCCCGCTTGGCGTCGCCGATTACCAGAAGCCCCTTCTCCTGGCAGTAATCCACCGTTCTCTTATAGACAGCAAGGCCCGGAAGGCCAAACTGCTCATACATGGCAATCTGGGGCTTCACTGCGGGAATCAGGTCCCAGGTGCAGTCCACAATTTCCTTATTAAACTGCCAGATAGCCTCTGCCGCTCCCTCCAGCGTCTCGCCCTTCTCAGCGAAGGCCTTCTCCTTCACATGCTCCGGCACATAGGAAAGCATGGGGTCCAGCCCCACACAGACGGGAGCCTTGGTCTTCTGTATCTTTTCAATTAACTGCTGTATCATAGTGTCCTCCTTGCACGGCAGAGCCGTTTTTATCTTTTCCCATTCTAACATAGAAAAAGGGGGCTTACAAGATTTTAATTGCGGTCAGCCGCTCAAACTGATACACTATACATTAGTAAACCAAAAGGAGGACCACCCACCATGCGCACCATTATCGAACACGCCTGGGTCCTGACCATGGACCCACAAAATACCTGCTATAAGGATGGATATGTTATCATAGAAGGTTCAAAAATCCTGAAGGCCGGCGAGGGCCCCTCGCCCCTTGGGGGGGACCGCCGCATCGACGCCAGAGGCGCCATTCTCATGCCGGGCATGGTAAATGTCCATACCCACGTGCCCATGATTCCCTTCCGCACCATGGGGGATGACTGCCAGGACAGGCTGCGCCGCTTTCTCTTTCCCCTGGAGGAAATGGCGGTAACCCCTGCGCTGGTGTACTGGGGCTCTCTCTACGGCATGGCGGAGATGCTTCTCTCCGGCATCACCACGTTCTTGGACATGTACTATTTTGAGGACCAGGCGGCAGAGGCCTGCGACAAGGCCGGCATGCGGGGCATCCTGGGGGAGACAGTCATCGGCCAGAAAACCTGCGATAGCGCTGCGCCCTACGGCGGCCTGGCCTACGGGGAGGACTTTATCCAAAAATGGGCCGGCCATCCCCGCATTACCCCCAT
>CALWMT010000099.1 GCA_944382045.1 uncultured Enterocloster sp.
TATAATAGACGTAACCCCCCAATACATTATATAGTTTTTGCTACACCCCATAAGAAACGAAATACCTTCTCCTGAAATGGCCGGTTCCCCAACCGGCCATTTCACTTTGTCAAAAATCCCGGGCGGCTGGGATTGATTTCCCAACCGGCCCGGGATTTTTGCGCAGATCGCGCCGCAGCGCCGATTTTATCCTTTGTACCTCTGTATGCCGCCCGGAGGGACCGGCCATCGGCCCTGTGTGATGGAGTGTAATGCAAATGAGGAATCGCCGTTTTTAATTGAAAAGGCGTCCGGCCTGGCTCTCCGAGGCTTTATTTATCCGTATTTATCCGTTCATAAGGTTAATGCCCGGCGCTGCTTTTTTATCGCAAAAATTTTCTGTTACTTATTGCCAGCGCTCTTGTCAACGGATGTGCCGGTGTGGTAAGATAGGGATTGTTTTACGGAAAAAAAGGGGATACAATAATGATACAGTATATAATCGTGTGCCCGCTGGTATTTTTGGCCGGGCTGGTGGACTCCATCGCAGGAGGCGGAGGGCTGATTTCCCTGCCCGCCTACATGATTGCAGGGGTGCCGCCCCATGCGGCCCTGGGCACGAATAAGCTTGGCTCGGCCATGGGAACTGTGGTTTCCACCCTGCGGCTGGCAAAGCACGGATATTTAAAGGGAAAGCTTAAGCTGGCTCTGGGAGCAGCGCTGGCGGCCCTGGCGGGCTCCGCCCTGGGATCCCATCTGGCGCTTTTGGTGCCGGATATGGTGATCCGCAACCTGATGGTCGTGATTCTCCCGATTACTGCCTTCTACGTGCTGCGCCGGAAGCAGGAAAAGGAGGAGCGGGAGCCGCTTTCTGCGGGACAGCTTCGCGCAGTGGTGCTGGCTGCAGCCTTTGTGTTCGGCGGCTATGACGGATTTTACGGGCCGGGAACCGGGACCTTCCTTATATTAGTTCTCACCGGGGCGGCCCGCCTGGATATCCGCGTGTCCTCCGCCATGACCAAGGTCATCAACCTCTCCTCCAATGTGGCGGCCCTCATCACCTTCCTCTTTACGGGAAATGTGGACTGCGCCCTGGGCCTTGCGGCGGGAGTCTGCTGCATCGCGGGCCACTATCTGGGAGCAGGGCTGGTGGTCCAGGATGGGAGAAGGATTGTGCGGCCAGTGGTGCTTGTGGTGCTGGCCCTGCTGTTTGTCAAGGTAATCAGCGGAACGTAAGCGGCTGACAGGCCAAAGGGCGCCGCCGTCTGGACGGCTGCCGAAAGGCCGGTTCGCTGACAGCCGCGTGCAAGGAGTGTGAGTGTATGAAATGGAAAAAATTTACTCTGACCACCACCACAGAGGCGGTGGATCTTATCAGCAGCATGCTGGACGATTTGGGCGTTGAGGGGATCGAGATTGAGGACAATGTCCCCCTGACGGAGAAGGAGACAAAGGGGATGTTCATCGACATTCTTCCGGAGCTCCCGCCGGACGAGGGGATAGCCAAGGTGAGCTTCTATCTGGATCCGGAGGAGGATGTGGAGCAGATTCTGAAAAATGTGGAAGCCGGCCTGGATGAGATGTCCGCCTATACGGATCTGGGCGCCCGGACCCTGACGGCCTCGGAGACCGAGGACAAGGACTGGATCAACAACTGGAAGCAGTATTTTAAGCCCTTTACCGTGGACCACATCCTGATCAAGCCCACCTGGGAGGAGATCCCTCCGGAGCACAAGGACAAGCTGCTCATCCAGATCGATCCCGGCACAGCCTTCGGCACCGGCATGCACGAGACTACCCAGCTGTGCATCCGCCAGCTGGAAAAGCGGGTGAAGAAGGGGGAGCAGGTGCTGGACGTGGGCACGGGAAGCGGCATCCTGGGTATTGCGGCCCTAAAGCTGGGCGCCGGACATGTGCGGGGCACTGACCTGGACGAGAACGCCATCACCGCGGTGGGGGAGAACCTGGCCTCCAACCAGATCTCCCCGGAGCAATTTGAGGTGATTCAGGGAAACATCATCGATGACAAGCGGATCCAGGACTGGGCCGGGTATGAGGCCTACGATCTTGTGACCGCCAATATCCTGGCGGATGTGATCATTCCCCTGGTTGACGTGATCCCGGCGCATTTGAAAAAGGGCGGGTATTTTATCACCTCTGGCATTATCAACATGAAGGAGGAGGCGGTGAAGGCGGCCTTCGCCGCAAACAGCGCCTTTGAGGTGGAGGAGATTACCTATCAGGGAGAGTGGGTCTCCATAACCGCGAGAAAGCGTTAGCCGGCACAAGACAGGAGGTTTGGAAGCTTCATGCATCATTTTTTTGCGGATCCCTCCTGCGTGGAGGACGGATGGATACGGATTGAGGGGGCCGACGCGGCGCACATGGGGAAGGTTCTTCGCATGCGGCCGGGGGAAGGCCTGCTTGTGAGCGACGGAGAAGGGCGGGACTATCTCTGCCAGGTGGAAGAGCTTGAAAAGGAGTATGCGCGGGTCCGCATATTGGAGGAAAGGCAGGCCGGCGGAGAGCTCCCCACCCGGATCTGGCTGTTTCAGGGCCTTCCCAAGTCCGACAAGATGGATCTGATTGTCCAGAAGGCGGTGGAGCTGGGGGCCTTCGGTGTGGTCCCCACAGCCACCAAGAACGCTGTGGTAAAGCTGGACGAAAAGAAGGGGGAGGCCAAGGTCAGGCGCTGGCAGGCCATCGCCAGGAGCGCGGCGGAGCAGTCAAAGAGAAGCTGCATCCCCCGGGTGCTTCCCCCCATGTCCCTGGAGGAGGCCTTTGCCCTTGTGAGGGAGCGGCAATTTGGCCTCTGCCTCATCCCCTATGAGGAGGAGCGGGGGATGGACTCCATGCGGGAGGCGCTGGCGGCCATAGGCGCAGGAGAGCGCCCGGGCCCCGTGAATTTGCAGGAGGCTGGCGGGGATATCGGGGTATTTATCGGCCCGGAGGGAGGCTTTGACCCGGAGGAGATCCGCCAGGCCATCTCCCAGGGAATCCGGCCTGTGAGCCTGGGAAGGCGGATCCTGCGGACGGAGACAGCGGGGCTTGCGGTGCTGTCCCTGCTTATGATGAAGCTCGAGGGAGCGTTTTAGGAGGAAAATGAGCGATGGAAGCGTATTTTGACAATTCAGCTACCACCCGGGTGCTGGATGAGGTGAAGGATATAGTGGTAAAGGTGATGACGGAGGATTACGGGAATCCTTCTGCCAAGCACAGAAAGGGCATGGAGGCAGAGCAGTATGTGCGCCGGGCTGCAGAGGAGGTTGCGAAGACCCTGAAGGTGAAGGAGAAGGAAATTCTCTTTACCTCCGGCGGCACGGAGTCCAACAACATGGCCCTCATCGGGACAGCCATGGCCAATGCCCGTGCGGGAAAGCACATTATCACCACCCGGATCGAGCACGCCTCGGTTTACAATCCCATGGCCTTCTTAGAGCAGCAGGGCTTTGAGGTGACATACCTGCATGTGGACGGCCAGGGACACATCTCCCTGGAGGAGTTAAAGCAGTCGCTCCGCCCGGACACCATCCTGGTTTCTGTGATGTATGTCAACAATGAGATCGGCGCGGTGGAGCCGGTGGAGGAAATCGCCGCCCTGGTTCACAGCACGGTTCCCGGAGCTGTCTTCCACGTGGATGCCATCCAGGGCTACGGCAAATTCCGCATTCGTCCCAAGACCCAGGGAATCGATCTTCTGAGCGTCAGCGCCCACAAGATCCACGGGCCTAAGGGCATCGGCTTCCTCTACATCGACGAGACGGTGAAGATAAAGCCGATTCTCCTGGGCGGCGGCCAGCAGCGGGGGATGCGCTCCGGCACGGAGAATGTTCCGGGCATCGCAGGGCTGGGCGTGGCGGCTCGGGAGGCTTACCGGGATTTTGACTCCAAGATTGCCTACATCACAGGACTTAAGGACTATCTCATCGACGGCCTTTTGGGCCTGGAGGGAGTCACGGTAAACAGCGCAAAGGGGGATGGGGGAGCGCCCCAGATTGTGAGCGCAAGCTTCTCCGGCGTGAGAAGCGAGGTTTTGCTCCACGCCCTGGAGGATAAGGGCATCTATGTGTCCTCCGGATCCGCCTGCTCCTCCAACCATCCGGCTATCAGCGGGACCCTGCGGGCCATCGGGGTGAAAAAGGAGCTTTTGGACTCCACCCTGCGGTTCAGCTTCGGCATGTTCAACACCCGGGAGGAGATTGACTACTGTATTCAGGTTCTGGGAGAGCTTCTCCCGGTTCTCAGGCGCTACACCCGGGGATGAGGCGGCCATTTCCACCCGGAACCATTGCCATACAGGTTTGAAAGGAAAGAGAGGAACGTATGCAGTACCACGCATTTTTAATAAAATACGCGGAGATTGGCACCAAGGGCAAGAACCGCTACATGTTTGAGGATGCCCTGATGAAGCAGATCCGCTACGCCCTTAAGGATTTGGAGGGCCAGTTTGAGGTGACCAAGGAGGCGGGGCGCATCTATGTGAACGCCGAGGGATATTATGAGTACGAGGACGTGGTGGAGGCCTTAAAGCGGGTGTTCGGCATCGCGGACATCTGCCCCATGGTCCAGGTGGAGGATCGGGATTTTGAAAATATAAAAAAGCAGGTCATCGCCTATATGGATCAGGTCTATCCGGACAAGAGCCTGACCTTTAAGGTGGACGCCCGCAGGGTGGACAAAAATTACCCTGTGGGATCCGAGCAGATGAACCGGGATCTGGGTGAGGCGATTCTGGAGGCCTTCCCTCAGATGAAGGTGGATGTGCACACCCCCCAGGTGCGGCTGCGGGTGGAGGTGCGCCAGAAGGTCAATCTGTTCTCCGTGGTGATCCCAGGGCCCGGCGGAATGCCGGTGGGAACCAACGGAAAGGCAACCCTGCTTCTCTCCGGAGGCATTGACAGCCCGGTGGCAGGCTACATGATTGCCAAGCGGGGCGTGAAGATCGACGCGGTCTATTTCCATGCGCCGCCCTACACCAGAGACAGGGCCAAGCAGAAGGTGGTGGATCTGGCAAACCTGGTGGCCCGGTACGCGGGGCCCATGGATCTCCACGTGATCAATTTCACGGACATCCAGCTCTATATCTATGAGAAATGCCCCCACGAGGAGCTGACCATTATCATGCGCCGCTATATGATGCGCATTGCCCAGGCCATTGCGGAGCGCACCGGATCCCTGGGGCTTATCACCGGTGAGAGCATCGGCCAGGTGGCGTCCCAGACGCTCCAGTCCCTGGCGGCCACCAATGCAGTCTGCACCATGCCGGTATTCCGCCCGGTTATCGGCTTTGACAAGCAGGAGATTGTGGATCTGTCGGAAAAAATCGGAACCTATGAGACATCCATCCAGCCCTTTGAGGACTGCTGCACCATCTTTGTGGCAAAGCACCCGGTCACCAGGCCGAACATCAAGGGGATTGCAGGCTCGGAGAGAAGACTTTCAGAAAAGATTGACGAGCTTGTGAAAACAGCCCTGGATACGGACGAGGTGATCCGCTGCCAGGGCTGAGAGAATTACTCGATAATGTAGGGAGCCAGGGTGGTGAGGATCTCGTCCACTCCGGTTTCCGCGTGGATGTTTAAGTCAATGGGCTTGGACAGGTCCAGGCTGAAGATGCCCATAATGGACTTTGCGTCGATGACATAACGGCCGGATACCAGGTCAAAATCTACATCGAATTTGGAGAGATCATTGACAAAGGATTTTACCTTGTCAATGGAGTTGAGCGAAATGCGAACTGTCTTCATGGGAAAAACCTCCTTGTGATTATGTAAAGTTGTCATCCGGTTCAGGCGGTGTCCTGAACGATTCACTTTCATAGTACAGAGAGGGAAGGCAAAAGTCAATAGTGAGAATGCTGAAAATAATGAGGCGCCGTCCAGGCGGCTGTTAAAGCAGGAGGTTTTACAATGCCCAGAGCGGCGTTTCACAATTTAGGATGCAAGGTAAACGCATATGAGACCGAGGCGATGGAGCAGCAGCTTCGGGAGAGAGGATATGAGATCGTTCCCTTTGATGAGGAGGCGGATGTCTATGTGATCAATACCTGCTCGGTTACCAACATTGCGGACCGGAAATCCCGGCAGATGCTGCACCGGGCCAAAAAGAGAAATCCGCAGGCACTGGTTGCCGCGGTGGGCTGCTACGTGCAGGTGGCATCCCAGGAGCTGGCCAAGGACCCGAGCGTGGATATTATAATTGGAAATAACCGCAAGGGGGAGCTGGCAGATATTCTGGAGGAATACGGGAGAACCAGACAGCAGGCAGTGCGCCTGGAGGATATCGGAAGGGTGCAGGACTGCGAGCCGCTGCGGCTGAAGAACCGCGGGGAGCACACGCGGGCGTTTATACGGGTGCAGGATGGCTGCAATCAGTTCTGCAGCTACTGTATTATCCCCTACGCCAGGGGCCGTGTCAGGAGCCGCAGCGCGGAGGATGTGGCGGAGGAGATCCGCGGTCTGGCGGCCCAGGGCTGCCGGGAGGTGGTCCTTACAGGCATCCATCTGAGCTCCTATGGTGTGGAGCACATGAAGGAGGGACCTGTTCGGGGCGGGGACTGGGACGGCAGGCAGCTTTTGGAGCTGATCCAGCAGGTTCACGGAATACCGGGCATTGAACGGATCCGCCTGGGCTCCCTGGAGCCCAGGATTATCACGGAGGCGTTTGTCCGCGCACTGGGAGGCCTTCCGAAGCTCTGCCCGCACTTCCATCTGTCCCTCCAGAGCGGCTGCGACACGGTTCTTAAGAGGATGAACCGCCATTATACCGCGGCGGATTATGCCAGGCGCTGTGAGATTCTGCGGCAGCAGTTCCCCGATGCGGCTGTCACCACAGATGTGATCGTGGGATTTCCCGGGGAGACAGAGGAGGAGTTTGCTGCCACCAGGGAATTTGTGGAGAGCATACATTTTTATGAAATGCATGTATTTAAATATTCCAAGCGGGCCGGTACGCGGGCTGCGGCGATGCCGGATCAGATCACAGAGCAGGTGAAGGCTGAGCGGAGTGCCATCCTTCTGGAGCTGGAGGCCTCTATGTCGAGAAAATTCAGGGAGCGCTTTGTGGGACGGCAGGTAACAGTGCTCTTGGAGGAGGCGGAGGAGATTGAGGGACGCCTCTATATGACGGGCTACACACCGGAGTATGTAAAGGCTGCCCTGGACCTGGAAAAAGCGGGCTTCTCAAGGGAAAGGGCACAGGAGGAGCTTCAGGGGAGAATCATCCGGGCAGAGGCAGGCGGCCTTCTGGGGGACGAGCTTCTGCTGCTTGCGTGATGGCTGCGCAGGCCGGAGCGTGAAGGTTTTTTAAAAATCTATTGCCGAATAGAGAATTATAGGGTAGAATAGTAAGGAATACTTAAAGGACGTGATAAGATGGGCAATATAAGAGATACACAGTATTTTCAGACTGTTCAGGACAAAAAGATGGAAGCGGGAGATGTATTGGAACAGGTGTATATTGCCTTGACAGAAAAGGGATATAATCCTGTGAATCAGATTGTCGGCTACATTATGTCCGGTGATCCAACCTATATTACAAGCCACAGGGGAGCCAGAAGCCTGATCATGAAGGTGGAGAGGGACGAGCTTTTGGAGGAGCTTCTGGCGTTTTATATTGAGGCACGTTTAAAGGGCCGGGTATCCGATCAGGGATGAGAGGCGGCCTGCGGACGCGGGGATGGAAAAGAGATTTTTCTGTTGGCATAGAGCCGGCCGGTGCCGTGTTGTGCGTTTTTTGCGCAGTGCGGTGCTGGTTTTGTCGTTGTGGGCACTTTTGTGCCGAAAGGAGAAGGGAGCATGGTGCGGATTCTGGGACTTGATTATGGCTCTAAGACAGTGGGGGCTGCAGTCAGTGATCCTTTAGGTATTACAGCTCAGATGGCGGAGACCATCGTGCGGGAGCGGGAGGACAAGCTGCGCCGCACCCTGGCCCGGATTGAGGCATTGATTGAAGAATACAAGATTGAACGGATTGTTCTTGGATATCCTAAGAATATGAACAATACGCTGGGAGAGAGGGCTGCGAAGACGGAGGAATTTAAGGCTGCCCTGGAGCGCCGGACAGGACTTCCCGTGATTTTGTGGGATGAACGCCTGACCACAGTGGCTGCAGAGCGGGTCCTGATGGAGCAGGGCGTGCGCAGGGAGCACAGAAAGGAGACCGTGGATCAGATTGCTGCGGCCCTCATTCTTCAGGGATATCTGGACAGCCTTTCTGCGAGGAATGAGAATGAAGGATGAAAAGACAGAAGCAATTATAACTATGCAGACGGATACAGGAGAGACTGTAGATTTTTACGTTCTGGAGGAGACAAGGATTAATGAAGGGAACTATCTGCTTGTGACAGATGCGCCGGAGGGAGAGGACGGAGAGTGCTATATCCTGAAGGATGTGTCAGACAGCAGGGATCCGGAGGCCGTGTATGAATTCGTGGAAGACGAAGGAGAATTGGACGGCCTCTTTGGGGTGTTTGAAAGGCTGCTGGATGATGCGGATGTGGACCTTAAAAAATAATGGCTGTCAGAGACAGCTGTGGAGATCATAGAGATTGGAGGAATGAATTTGAGTTTAGAAGGAAAAGAGAATACAGCGGAGACGGCTGCACGCAGACAGCCGCGCAGACCTGCCGTCAGGAAGGAAAAAAAAAAAAAAAAGGCGGATGT
>CALWMT010000100.1 GCA_944382045.1 uncultured Enterocloster sp.
TGATCCCAGTAGGGCGCCCCCAGTCCCGCAAATGCCGGCACCACGTACACGCCGCCGGTGTCCTCCACTGCGGTGCAGTATTCCTCGGTCTGGCCTGCGGTGCGCACCATGCGCATCTCGTCCCGCAGCCACTGAACTGCCGCACCGGCTACGAACACACTGCCCTCCAGGGCATAATTCACCTCATCCCGGCAGCTGGCCGCAATGGTGGTGAGAAGCCCGCCCTCCGAATTCACTGCCTGATTTCCCGTGTTCATCAAAAGGAAGCAGCCCGTGCCGTATGTATTCTTCACCTCGCCGGGAGCAAAGCAGCACTGGCCGAAGAGAGCCGACTGCTGATCCCCTGCAGCCCCAGCGATGGGGATCTTGCCCCCCATCACATCCGAGGAGGTATAGCCGTAGACGCAGCTGGAGGGCTTTACATCCGGCAGCATAGACTTGGGGATCCGGAAATAATCCAGAATTTCATCATCCCAGCACATCTTATGGATATCAAAGAGCATGGTCCGGGACGCATTGGTATAATCGGTCACGTGAATGCAGCCCTTGGTCAGGTTCCAGATCAGCCAGGTGTCCACGGTGCCAAAAAGGAGCTCTCCACGCTCTGCCCGTTCCCTGGCTCCCTCTACGTGATCCAGGATCCACGCGATCTTGCTTCCGGAGAAATAAGCGTCGGGAATGAGGCCGGTGCGCTTCCGTATCTTCTCCTCCCAGCCGTCCGCCTTCAGCTGCTCAATCCGGTCCGCGGTCCTGCGGCACTGCCAGACAATGGCATTGTACACAGGCTCCCCGGTATCCTTGTCCCAGACAATAGTCGTCTCCCGCTGGTTGGTGATGCCGATGGCCGCGATATCGCTGTAATGGGCGCCAATCTTTCCCGTGGCTTCCAGGGCCACCGACAGCTGGGAGGACCATATCTCCATGGGATTGTGCTCCACCCAGCCCGGCTGGGGGTAAATCTGCGTAAACTCCTTCTGGGCCACGCTGCATATATTCCCCTCCCTGTCAAACAGGATGCAGCGTGAGCTGGTGGTTCCCTGGTCCAAAGCAATCACATATTTTCCCATATTCTCTCCTCCTGAGGGCCGATTCAGCATGCGTTCCAAGCAATCGCTCCTGCCAGCGCCAAGCCAGCTAAGGCAATTCAGCCGAGGCAATTGTTAATCTTTTCTCAAACGCAAAGAGCGGGGGCTGTGTACTATGCACAGCACCGCCCGCTCTCTTGTCTCTTCGGCACTTTATTTTGTATAATTTTACCATATATCTTTCCCATGTGTCAAGAAATTTTTCTGTGTAAAAAGCACCTACTGGTTTTTAGTAAAAAGTCACTCTTCAGCTGCTTCATCTTCATGCCTCTGCGTTCTCCTTCGCTGCCAGCTGCGCCTTCAGGCGGGCGATCTCTTCTTCCTGGCAGGTAATGGTGTTTTCCTGGCGCGCAAGCATCGCATCCTTTTGCTCCTGTGCTTTCTTAAGTGTGTCTATCTCGTTTTTCTTCTGAATCAGCTCACCCCTCTGCCGTTCAATCTCCTCCTGCTGCTGCTCCACCATATACTTCACTGTGTTGGCGTCCAATACACTCAGTGCCTCCGAATACATCTCCACCAGCTCCCGCACAGCCTCCGCTGTGATAAACGGCAGCTCGCTGACCCGGACGCCTGTAGATGCCATCGTCTGCAGGATTGCGGCCTCCCGCTCCATCCCCTGCCGTCTCGCCTCCCGCACAAGGCAGAAATACTCCTCCCTGCTCATCTCCCGCTCCTCCTGGGCAAAAAACAGGCGCTGCACACAGCAGTTCTGAACACACAGCTCATCTCTTTTCAGGAACCGGAAGCAGCAGTTCAATGCCGCCAGCATGGAATTGACGCTCGCTGTTTTATACCGCTCCAGCAGCCATTTCTTATAGCACAGCACGTCCTCCCGCTCTATATCCCCGATGGTGTCCTTGCCGATGTGCGCACAAAAGCGCCGCACGTCCCGCAGATATTTTTCCACGGTATTTTCGCTCCTTTCCTGGCTCACCAGATACAGGCGGAATTCCTCCTGCTCACTCTTCTTCCATTCCCAGCTCTGTTTTGTCATCGTGTGTCCCATTTTTCAGCCTCCTCTAGTTGTAGTGTTTTAAAGATAAAAATAGAGCCGGTTTAAAACCGACCCTAAGTTGTACGTGCATATGCCGCGTGAATCCAAAGCATCACTGTGGAAGGAAAAAAGAAGAGGCCGAGCGCATTGCCGGCCTCCCTAACCTGCGCTACACCCGGTCATAAATCTCCTGCAGAAATGCTGCATCCCCGTGGAATCTATCCCTGCTGGAGTTCTCCAGCAGCATGGCGATATGGGGCTTTTTCTCTTTTACGAGGCGGAGCAGGGGCTCATAATGGAACATGCCGTCCCCCACATGCCGGAAGAGCTGTTCCTCCCCCTCGAAGACGAAATCCTTTACATGAAGCGCGCTGATTCTGTCCCCGTAATAGGCAAATGCCTGGCGCACCACCCGCTCCTGGGCCTCCGGGCTCACCTCGTCCGGATGGATCAGGTTCACCGCGTCAAGGATCACCTCCACATTGGGCGAATGAATGTCATCCAAAAACCGCCGCATCCGGGCTGGGCTGTACAGGGTGTGGTTGAATACGCCCTCCACTCCCACGATCACTCCCAGCTTCTCCGCTGCATCCACGATCTCCCGCATGCTCCTTAGAAGCAGCTGATAGCCCTCCTCCGTGTAGGATTCCTTTGTCACACGGAAATCCGGATCCAGCCGCCCTGTCTCCGTTCCCACCATGTCCGCGCCCATGACACGGGCGTAGCGCAGGTGCTCGATGAATTTGTCCACGGCCTCCCGCCTCTGGGACTCAATGGGGTTGGTGGGGTTGATATAGCAGCCCAAAACTGCCACATGGATGCCGTTTTCCGCCAGCTGCTCCCGTATGTACCGGGCAAAGCCGGGGCTGTAGTGTCCGGTGGAAAAATCATAATTGCTCACGGACTTTCCAAAGGCCAGCTGGATCTGATGGATCCCATTGGCCCTTACCTCCTTAAAAAGCGCCTCCATCTCCATCTTTGGGCAGAGATCATGGCACCGCATGCCGATATTCAGCTTCATCCTCGTCCTCCTTATGCCGACGCCCCATTTCTCTGGAGTGCCCGAAATACGCCGGCCCCATCCAATGTCTTTGCCACATGGTAAAAGATAAAGGAATCTATGGGCCACATGATCAGGTTTTTCACCAGCCTGGGCGGCAGAAGAGCCCCCATGCCCTTTCCGTACAGGACAGAGAGACAGGCGGTGTTTAAAACTACATTGCAGACCAGGGCCACCACCAGATGGGCGGCCAGAACCCGGCCAAGGGTGATGGGCTTTTTATAGAAAAAGCACCCATAAATCAGCCCTGCGGCCATGGTCACCAGAGTGAAGCCCGGAAAAAATGCCCCTGAGGGCTTAATCAGGTACTTCAGCACATCCATAGCCCCGGCGAACAGGCTCCCCGTCACCGGCCCAAACAGATAGTGGACGATCTGATTGGGTATCCCGGAGAAGCCAATACGGATGGTATCCGTTACATAGATGCTCAAGGACCCCAGCACGATGGCCGCCGCCCCCATGAGAGCGCAGACCGTCACGGTCCTGGCGTGCTTTAACTCCCCGCAGGAGCTTGCAAATAGTTCCCTCCAGCCATATTTTCTCATAAAAAAATTACCTCCCTGCAGACCTCTCAAACTACAATCGGAGATAATCATACTCTCTGATGCAGCGGGATGCGGCCTACGCACCGCAGGGGTTCCCCCCTTTCGTCCCGCTGACAACTCCCTGTTCAGCAGGCACTTAACGCGCATACGCCTACTCTGCGAATCCTGTGTTGGTGTTTTCCTGGAAGGCCTGGCAGAATGCCCGCCAGGCTCTCTCCTTTAACTATACATGATTTTTCAAAATATGCAAGAGCTGTTTTTTGAATCCGGCCGGGCCGTATTCTTTGCGAATCCAGCCGGGCCGCCCGGCGGACCCGTCCCCGCTACAGCTCCGCAGACTGCCAGTAAAAGGTGCCGTCCCTCTCCGACCGGATCACAAGATCCCGGTCCCGCAGATATTCCAGGCAGGAAAATGTCTTGCTCATGACCATCTTAAGCTTTACAAACTCCTTGGTATCCGCAGGGATCTCCCCCATGCCGTAGGCAATGCAGCCCACCTGGCGCACCGTCATCTCCCGGCGGCTGTGGTAGAGAATCTGGCGCATCAGCTCAATCTTCTCATTGTACGCATAGAGAATCCGGTTCACCACCCGCTTCACATCCCATATGGGCTCATTGTGGGCGGGAAGAAGCATACAGCTTTTGTACACATGGAGGAACTGGTTCAGGGAGGCCAGATATCCCGCCAGCAGATGCTCGTCCGGGAATGTGGTCCCCACAATGGGTACGATCCCGTCAATCACCTGGTCCGCGCTGAAAAGTATGTGCTGCCTTGCCTCGTAGAGGCCCATCTGTCCGTAGGTATGGCCCTTGAGGGGAACCACCTCAAATTCATAATTTCCGTAGCGAAGCCTCTGTCCCTGACGCACCGGCAGGAAGGGAAAGCCCGTCACCTCAAATTCCCATCCCTTATTCTCCTTCACCCGGCGGCGGATCTCCATAAACATCTCCCAGATCTCCGGCGTCTTCTCCGGAGTAACCCCCACGCTGCGCAGAACCTGGTACTGCTCCTCCTCCGGATTCTTATCGTTATTGTAGTACAGGCAGTCGTAGTGATGCCGGTTCTCCTCCGGATTCATCAGAATCCTGGCTCCAAGCTCCGCGTATTCGCTGGCAAGCCCTGAATGATCGTGGTGCTTATGGGTGACAAAAACATCCAGCTTGTCATAGGTGATATCCAGGCAGGAAAGAGCCCTCTCCATCTGCGCCAGGCACCTCCGGTCCTTAAAGCCCGCGTCAATCATCAGGCTCCTCTCCCCGTGATTCCCTGGTATAAGAAATATATTGATCTCTGTCTCGCCATCCCGGAAGCGGGAAAGCCGCTCCTCGTAGATGCCTGGCAGCCGCATAATCATCGCAATCTCCTGCCTTTCCTGCTCATAATTCCGGGGTGCTCAGAAGCCCCCTTCGCCAAATCCGTAACCAGAAATGCCAGAGCTGTCCCTATGGCCGCTCCGGCCAGCACATCCGTCGGAAAATGCACAAACAGATACAGCCGGGAAAACGCGATCAGCCCGGCCAGCGCCAAAAACCAGCTTCCCATTCTGGGATGCATGCGCCAGATGCTCACTGCCCCCGCGAAGCCGATGAGGGAATGCCCGGAAGGGAAGGAATAATCCTTCGGTGACGCCGCCAGCAGGGGAACCGACGTGTCCAGCCAGCAGGGCCGCGCCCTTGCCGCCAGATTCTTGAGGCATACATTCCCCACCAGAAATCCCAGAGCCAGGGAGGCCAGCACGCAGATGCCTGTAATCCGGGTCCTGGGATAGGCCGCAAGCAGACAGCCCAGAACGATCCAAACCCATCCCGCATTTCCCAAAAATGTAACAGCCGTCATCAGTCCATCCAGAAGGGGCGTATGGAGCTCCTGAAGAAAATATAATATTTGAAATTCCAGGTGCTGCACTTGGGCATCCTCCTCTGTATGGCTTGAACTCGTACGATTTTATTATATCCCACTTTACCCCCAACTGCAATATGTTAATTTCTTAACAATGTCTTGTGTTTTTAAAAAATAATGATATCATTGGGAAAAATATAAAATTATAACACCGCCTGCGGCGAAGCACAATTTCCCGCCGGCGGAATACATCGGAGGAAGCCTGCTATGGACAGCATCAAAGAATTTTTAAAACGAAAGAATGTAAGCATCACCCTGCACGCCTATCTCATCGACGCCCTGGGGGCCATGGCCTTCGGCCTCTTTGCCTCCCTGCTCATCGGCACAATCTTTGAGACCCTGGGGAACCAGACGGGCGTGCCCGTATTTCTCACCATCGCCGGGTATGCCAAGAGCGCAACCGGCCCGGCTCTGGGCATCGCCATCGCCCACGCCTTAAAGGCGCCCCAGCTGGTCCTCTTCTCCGCCGCCACCGTGGGCCTTGCGGGAAATGACCTGGGCGGCCCTGTAGGCGCTCTTGTCTCCACCATCATCGCGGCGGAGCTGGGCAAGATCGTGTCCAAGGAGACCCGGCTGGACATCCTCGTCACCCCCGGCACCACCATCATCTCCGGCGTGCTGGCCGCTCAGTTCATCGGCCCCGGCGTGTCCGGATTTATGGATTGGTTCGGGGAGCTGGTAAAGACAGCCACCCAGATGCAGCCCTTCCTCATGGGCGTCCTTGTCTCCGCCCTCATCGGCATTGCCCTGACCCTTCCCATCAGCAGCGCGGCTATCTGCATCGCCCTGTCCCTTGACGGGCTGGCCGGAGGCGCCGCCACTGCAGGCTGCTGTGCCCAGATGATCGGCTTTGCCTTTATGAGCTGGCGGGAAAATAAGATGGGCGGCCTCCTTGCCCAGGGGCTCGGCACCAGCATGCTCCAGATGGGAAACATCGTGCACAATCCCCGGATCTGGATTCCGCCCACACTGGTCTCCATGATCACCGGACCCCTGGCCACCATGGTGTTCGGCCTGGAAAATATCCCCGCTGGCTCCGGCATGGGCACCTGCGGCCTGGTGGGCCCCATCGGCGTGTTCACCGCCATGGGAGGCGGGGCGAAAATGTGGCTGGGCATCCTTCTTGTCTGCTTCCTGATCCCTGCTGTCCTGACTCCCATCCTGGGGAACCTGCTGCGGAGGATCGGCTGGATCAAGGAGGGGGACCTGAAGCTGGATCTGCTGTGAATTTTCTGGATCTGCCGGCTCAGATCCCTTCCCGCTCGAACCGCGCCCTGAGCGCAAGGGCTTCCTCCAGCGTATTTTTCCAGCCAAACTGCCCCATGTCCACCCGCATATCCGGGGATACCTGCACGCCCTCCGCCTCCAAAAGCATGCGCTGCATGTCCGGGTGCTCGAAGGATCCGGCCCCGGTCAGATATCCCTGGCTGTTTACCACCCGGTGGGCCGGCACCTTGCCGGCCCGCCCCCGATTCAGGCAGTACCCCACCTGCCTTGCATTTCTAGGTTTTCCGCAGAGAAGAGCGATCTGCCCGTAGGAGGCCGCTCTCCCCTCCGGAATGGCATTGCACACAATCCCAACCCTCTTATAAAAGTCCATTCTTTTTCTCCTTGGCCTGAAGGGCGGGAACCACTGGTTTCGGGCGGTCCTCTGCCGCCTGCGGTATTGCCATTCCCGTCCGGATCTGTCATCTGCGTTATCTGTTTTCCAAAATCACCAACGTAAGTTCTCCAGATTTTGACGCCATTCTTCCTTCGATGAATTTAGAAACATTATATAAAATAAAATTTTCAAATACAATATGCCGTCTGCATAGTCTTTGCCTTAATAAATTTTTTTTTAAAAAGTAGTTGCCAAGTTTTTCTTTTTGTGCTATACTATCTTTCGTGCTGCGGGAGTGCTGGAACTGGCAGACAGGCAAGACTAAGGATCTTGTGGGTGTATGCTCGTGTGGGTTCAAGTCCCATCTCCCGCACTAAAGAGTAAACCTCGTATTTACGCTGAAAACAACGTATTTACGAGGTTTTTTGATGTTTTGCCGCGGTTTTTATTTCGGCTTTTAATGGCAAAAATACGATATTTTTAGGGCTCAATGCAACACGAAATGCAACACGAAAATTCCCCCAAAGATGGTAAGGGCCCCGGCGGATAACCGGGGCTTGTTTCTTACCCTCGTTTCTTATCCCGCCAGACCTGGCCAGTGCAGGGCGCCATCCTGGTCAGGTGTCAGGGTTACCGGCTCGGTGATCATCCGGCCATCATCGTCCATGACATACCACTTGCCGTCCATTGTTACCTGGCCCTTGACCATAGCGCCATCACTGCCGAGGTAGTACCAGTCGTTTACCACGTACTGGCCGGTATCGCCGAGATAAAAGCGCCGTGGTCCTGTCCCGACGGATGCCAGGGCGGTTGTAATCACTGACTGTCAAAAACTGCTTATCAATATTCATAGACTGCCTCCAATCAAAAAGAGTCCGGACCGAGCCGGGCAAAGAAAAATCATTTTCGTGTATCTTGCAAACTGATTCCGCATATGCTATAATGCCAGTAGGCAAAGGAATGTAACATGTATCAAGCATGTAATCACCAAGCGAAAACCCCCGGATGGCAGTCCGAGGGTTTTCTTTTTCCTTTACGGCGGAAACAGACCGAGGTTAGTTGTCATCGTCATCGCTGTCTAACCATTTGATGATGTAGTGGCAAGCCACACCACCCAAGACTGCGACCAGAAGGGATGTAACAAAATCAAGCACGCTCTCACCCCCTTTCCGTTGCCGGATTGGGTATGACAACAAGGATATTGTACCATGCCTTTCCACAAATTTCTACATGTTTCAAGGCGAAAAAGTAGCCCCGGCAGGATTGCCAGGGCCTTTGCTTTCAGCTAATTCTGGTGTGGTATAAAAAAAGTTGACAGCTTATTCTCAAGGATTTCATAATAAAAGCAAGAGAATAAGGAGGTATTCAAAGTGGCACGTAAATATGACCATGAATACAAAGTACAGGCAGTAAAACTTGCCAA
>CALWMT010000101.1 GCA_944382045.1 uncultured Enterocloster sp.
AGGGTCGGCCCCGGCATCGCCCGCAGGGCCCGGATCGCTGCGTCCGGATTGGTCCCCTTGGAATCATTGTAATAGCGGACACCAGTTCTCTCCCGGACAAACTCGATCCTATGCTCCACCGGCTTGAATTCCTTTAACACCTTGGTAATCTTCGAGGCGGGAACTCCCATGCGCAGCCCGATGGCCGCCGCCGCCATCGCATTCTCATAATTGTGCTGGCCCAGAAGCTGCATCTCATGGACATCCACAAGGGTGGTCTGTCTGCCGTTCTGGCACCAGACAATCGCATCCCCGTCCATGCACAGCCCATCCTTCAGCTTCTCCCTGCTGGAAAACCAGATCACCTGAGGCTTCAAATCCTCTCTCTCCCCAAATTCCCGGAGGATGGGATCGTCATAGTTCAAAACCACCGCATCCTTCTCCGTCTGATTCAGGGTGATTCCCTCCTTGATCTGGATATATTCCTCCATGGTGCCGTGGCGGTCCAAATGGTCCGGAGTGATGTTCAAAATCGCACTCACCTCCGGCCTAAAATCCATGATCGTCTCCAGCTGGAAGCTGGAAACCTCCAGCACGGTGACGGAGCTCTCTGTCATCTGGGAGACCTGGCCCGTATAGGGCTCACCGATGTTTCCCGCCACAAAGACCTCCTCAAGCTGGGACCTCATGATCTCGCCGGTCAGGGCTGTGGTGGTCGTCTTGCCGTTCGTCCCTGTGATGGCGGCCAGCCGTCCCGCCCCGCACTGGTAGGCCAGCTCGATCTCTCCCAGTATGGGAATCTTAGCCTCATCCACAACAGCCACAAAGGGGCTGGTCAGGGGAATGCCCGGGCTGATGATGCACAGCTCTGCCCCCACCAAATCGGAGCGCTTGATATCCCCCAAAACCACGGACACCTTCGAGGGATCCTCGAATTTGTCCCGAATCTCCTTTTCCTTCAGATTTGTATTGCCGTCATAGAGCACTACCTCTCCGCCGCGTTCCAGGATGAGCCTTGCAGCTGCCATACCGCTTGCTCCTGTCCCGGCTACCAATACCTTTTGACTTTGGTTCATTCGTTTGCAACCTCCTTCGCCTTCGTCCTAAACACTGGCCTGGACACTACAGTCCCAGATATGCCACCATGCACAGGATAGCGGTCACAATGGAAAACACCGCTACCACCCGGGTCTCTGACCAGCCGCACAGCTCAAAGTGGTGGTGGATGGGGGCCATTTTAAAAATTCTTTTCCCCCCTGTTTTCTTAAAATATGCCACCTGAAGAATCACGGACAAAACCTCCACCAGATAAATCAGTCCGATAATGGGGATGAACAGCGGCAGCTCCATCATGTAGGCGGAAGCCGCCACAAAGCCGCCAAGGGCCAGGGAGCCTGTGTCCCCCATAAAGACCCTGGCCGGATATACATTGAACAGGAGAAAGCCCAGAAGGCTTCCCACCACTGCCCCCGTGATGGGGCTGATCCCCTGCTCCTCCCCGATGGATACAATGGTCAGAAAGGTAGCCACCAGGATGGTGACACTGGTGCAGAGGCCGTCCAGCCCGTCAGTAAAGTTTACGCCATTGTCTGTGCCCAGCACAATAAAAAACAGGGCCGGCACAAAAAGGATCCCCAGGTCCAGAAAGCTTCCCTCGGCAAATCCCCCGGTAAAGGGAATGAGCATCTGGGTGCCCACATCCCCGCTGTTTAACAGATACCAGGCAAAGATTCCGGTAATCACAAACTGGCCGGCCAGCTTCTGCCATGGCTTTAACCCCTCCGAGCGCTTCATAACAATCTTGATGTAATCATCCATAAAGCCTATAATTCCAAATCCCACCGTCACGAAGAGCACGGGGATAATCTTTGGATATGCGGGTATATAAAAAATAGACGTGATCACAATGCTGCACAGAATAATCAGCCCGCCCATGGTCGGCGTTCCCTGCTTTTTCAGATGGCTCTGGGGCCCGTCGTCCCGAACCTGCTGCCCGAATTTCAGCTTATGCAGAAAAGGGATGATAATGGGACACAGCAGGGCGCTGATGGCAAATGCAATGATAACGGCTAATATAGTTTCGTGAATCATAAAGGCACCTCAATCTCCTATGTAGACAGTTACGATTAGTATACGTCTTTTTGTCCGAATAATCAACCGGCTAAAAAAGAGCCGGCGTCAGTTTTTTCCTCCTGGGCTTTGATCCCCATATACGGCAGAATGTTCCGAAATAAATCTCCGATGACCGGAGCCGCAATGGTTCCCCCGTAATAAATCCCCTCGGGCTCGTCAATGGTAATCAAAGCCATCACCTGGGGATCATCTGCGGGGGCGAAGCCCAGGAAGGAGGAAATGTATTTTTTCAGGCTCCGGGGAAGCTTTTCGGAGGTAGCTGTCTTTCCCCCGATGGAAAAGCCCTCCACCTGGGCATTTCTGCCGCTTCCCCCGGCAACCACCTGTTCCAGAATATAGCGCATAGCGGCGCTGGTCTCCTCCGAGAGAATCTGCCTGCCCGGCTCATAGACGAATTCCCGCACAGCGCTGCCGTCGCGGCTCTGAGCCTTGACGCCCAGATGGGGGGTAACCCGTCTTCCCCCATTGACAATGGAGGCCGCTGTGGTGATGAGCTGAATGGGCGTGATCTGAAAGGATTGGCCGAAAGAGACCGTTGCCAGCTCCACCGGCCCCATATTTTCCTTCTTGTGCATGATGGTTCCCGCTTCTCCCGGGAGGTCGATGCCGGTCTTTTCCCGCAGGCCAAACTGGGTGAAATATTGGCAGTATCGATCCACCCCCAGGCGCTGCCCCACGTCGATGAATACCGGGTTGCAGGAGTTCATGGCTCCCTGGAGGAAATTTTCCCTTCCATGTCCTCCTGCCTTATGGCAGCGGATCCTCCGGTCCTCCACAATGCGGTATCCCGGACAGTTAAATGTGTCGGAGAGCTTCACCGCCCCGGCCTCAAGGCCGGCTGCCGCAGTGATAATCTTGAAGGTTGAGCCCGGCTCATAGGTGTCATTGATGCAGGGATTGCGCCACATCTGGTTCAGAAGCTCCTGCTTCTTCTCCCCTGCGGCCTCCCCCCGCCCTGCGGCCTCCTGGCGCAGGCGCTCGCTTGCCAGGTTCTGGTCCAGGGTAAATGGATCATTTAAGTTAAATTCCGGCGCGTTCACCATGGCCAGAATCTCACCGTTCTGGGGATTCATGACAATGATGGACACATTTCTGGCGTTCTTTCTCTCCAGCGTCTGATAGGCCAGCTGTTCGGCATATTTCTGAATATTCACATCCAGGCTCACGTGCAGGTCCCAGCCTGCGGACGGCTCAATTCTCTCCTCCTGGCTCTCCGGGAGCTCTACTCCTCTGGCATCTGTGAGCGTGAGAATTCTTCCGTTTCTCCCCTTTAAATAGGATTCATACCGGACCTCCAGGCCGATGATTCCCTGATTGTCCCCGCCTGTGAACCCCAGAACCTTGGATGCCAGGCTGTCAAAGGGATAATACCGCTTGTAGTCCTCATCTACCTTGACGCCTGCCAGACCCATTCCCCGAATTCTGTCTCCGATCTCCTTATCCACATTTGTCTTTATGATCTCCCGGGAGCTCCTCTTCTCCACCTTGGGGCGCACCTGCTCCTCGGGCAGTCCCAGCTCGCGTGTCAGCACCTGTATGACCTGCTCCCGGTCCTCTACCTGGCTGTAGATGACGGAAATGGTGCACACCGTTCGGTTATCCGCGATCACCACCCCGCCCGCGTCGATGATCCGGCCTCTGGCCGCCTTGATGGAGCGCTCCCGCTGATGGAGGTCCTGGGCCAGGCTGCTGTAATGCTCCGAGCGAAAGATCATGAGAAAGCCCAGCCGCCCTGACAGGCCGATCATTACTGCTGCAATGAGGAGCCAGAGGACGGCTGTATTTTTTCTGTGTTTTGTCAAATTTCCTTCCATAAAGGCCTCTTGCTGACGGTCCTTATAGAAAGTATATTTCCCGCTGCGGCTGTATATGAGTCAGCCGGGCCGGCTTCACTCCTCAGCCGCAGCGCTCTCCGCCGGCTCCTGTGTCTGTTCCTCCTCGGAGCTCTCCTCTGACTCCTGTGTCTGTATGGGCACAGGCCCTTGGCCCTCCACCGTGCTTCCCGGCACTGCGTCGGGCACGCCGCTGTCAAAGGACTCTCCCTCTTCTACTGGAATGTACTCATCCGTCTCAAAGGGGCGCTCGGTCTCCTGCGGCTGTTCGGTCTCCTCCGCCGGCTCCTCTGCCTCTCCCTGGCCGTGGATTCCCTCCTCTGCGGGAAGACTCTCCTCTGTCTCCCCCTCTGCCTGGGGCAGCTCCTCCGTGGGGAATATATTCAGATAGGGAAGGGCCTCCGCCATGATCTTCGAGAAAATAGCGCTGGCATAGGAGCTGTGGGCCTGCTCGGGTCCCGGCGGATAGCCGGGCGTGTCAATCACTACATAGACGAAAAGCTGGGGATCCTCCACCGGGGCAAAGCCCGCGAAGGAGACCACATAGTTTTTCTCTGAACGCGGCTGCTTTTCCGCGGTTCCCGTCTTTCCTCCCACATGATAGCCCGCCACGGACGCGGCCGCGCCCGTACCGTTTTCCACCGTCTCAAACATGGCATCGATGAGAAAATCCGAGGTGCTCTGGGACACGGTCTCCCGCACCAGAACCGGATCCCTGCGCTCCACCACGGAGCCCTGCTCATTTAAAATCTGCCGCACCACATGGGGCTCATAGTAGGAGCCTCCATTGATCACAGAGCAGTAGGCCGCAGCCATCTGCACCATGGTACAATTGTAGTTCTGCCCAAAGGCATTGGTCGCCAAATCTGTGGGACCCATATCCTCCGCCGTATAAATCAGGCTGCTGGTATCTGCCTCGCCGGGGAGATCAATTCCGGTCCGGTCCCCGAATCCAAAAATAGCCTGATACTTGGAAAACACATCGGTTCCCTCCATGGCGCCGATGCGCATCATGGCCACATTGCAGGACTGCATCAGGGATTCTGTGACGCTTAAGCTTCCATGGCCTCCCCGGGAATACGCCGTGCATTTGATCGGCCAGCCGCCCACCTCCAGGTATCCTCCGCAGTCAAAGTATTCATTTCCTGTCAGAATCCCCTCCTCCAGGCCTGCTGCCACAGTGAAAATTTTCTGGGGCGATCCCGGCTCATAGGTGTCGCTGACGCAGAAATTTCTCCAGGTCTGGTTCCACGCCACCTGCTGGCCATAGGAGAGCACCTCCTCCCGGCTGTAGTAATCCAGGACCTGATCCTCTGAGATTCTCTCTCCCTCGTGCTCCCGGCCGTAGGCTGCTGCTGCCTCCTTACGGCCCAGGGCCATGAGCTCCTCCTCCGTATATCCGCTCACATCCCTGGGATTATTCAGATCAAAGGTGCTGCTGGTGGCCATGGCAAGAATCTCCCCGTTATTCGGGTCCATGGCGATTGCGGCTGTCACCTTGCTTCCCACTGTGCTCTGCCACTCATTGATATATTTCTCCACAATATTCTGGATATTCACATCGATGGTAGAGACAATGGTCTTTCCATTTTCTGCTGATTTTACCACCTTTTCCAGGTTTGCCTCATCGTCCAGATATCCATACTCACGGCCATTCGTTCCGGTCAGATCGCTGTTGTAATACTGCTCGATCCCGCCGGTTCCCATCGTGCCGTCCCCAGAGGCAAAGCCCACCACATTGCAGGCCAGGGTATTGTACGGATAGATCCGCTTGTACTCGTCCTCAAACCAGATGCCCTTCACGCGCATCTTTGATTCGGTCAGGCTGTCACTGGTCCGGTAGGCCTCATTCAGCTGGTCTTCCAGCTGTTCAAAGGCGGTTCTCTGATCGTAGGTCAGCTGCCGGCCCGGGCCATAGCGCACATAGGCGCTGGTCCTTCTCTCCTCAATCAGGGTCCGCAGCTCCGCGGCGTCAAAGCCGAAGCACTGGGTCAATGCCTGCACCGTGGGCTCCAGATAATGCTCCGGGTCTGACATGATCAGCCGGGCATCGATAATCAGGTTATAGACCTTCTCGCTGGTAGCCAGATAGGTGCCGTTGCGGTCTACGATGTCGCCTCTCCGGTAGGGAATGGTCCGGCTGTCATATTCCTGCTGTCTCTGGGTCAGGACAATCTTATTGTACTGCTCATTGTTGTCCCGGATAATCCGGTACAGCACCCAGACCAAACCAAATAAAGCCAGCGTAATCACCAACACGGTGATTGCCAGCTTTTCCCTCATGTACGTCCTGAATATGCGCTTTGTTCTCTGCCCCTTATGGGGAGCCCCGCCTCCGTCGGCGGGGCCCCTGGGATTAGTATTCCGGGATGTCTTCATACTGCCTCACGTACTCACTTTCTGTCTTATCATACAGAAGCACCTGATCCTTATTAGCATAAACCATGCCAAGCTCCTTGGTTGCGGTCTCATAGATTTCATTGAGATCTATGCTGGTGTTGATGCTGGTCTCCAGCGCATCATTCTCCGCCTTCATCTGCTCCAGCTGCGTCTCCAGGCTCTCAATGTTGTGCATCCTGGCGGTGATAGAGGACTGCACATGGAGATAGTTCACACACAGGTATAAGGTGCATATGGATGCGATTGTAAGCAGAATCACATAGGGCAGATCCATATACATGGCCCGCTCCTGATTGCGGCGGATCCGATTGCCCTGACGGACAGACGATTGATTCCGGCGCCTTCTCTCCTGCTCCTCCCGCTGAGGCACAGCGTAAGCATCCGGCTTTAGCGCCGCAGTTCCGTGCACATAGGATTGACGCCTTCCTCCAGCAGTCTGGGTCCTCTCCTGGCGAACCGCAGCGGCTCTTCCTCCTGCCGCCATCTTCTGCACCTCCTTCCCCATTCTATGGAGCAGCATCCATTCACTCTGCGGATGCCGCCTCCTCTGCCGCTTGGCCTTCGCCTGCCGCCGCCCGCTCAAAGACGCGCAGCTTTGCGCTTGCCGCCCGGCTGTTCTCTTCCAGTTCCTTCTGTGAGGGGAGAATTGGCTTTCGGGTAATCACCCTTCCCATGCTGACCCGGCCGCAGACGCAGACGGGAAAATCCGGGGGACAGATACAGGGAGCTTCATTTCTCCGAAAGCTGGCCTTCACGATCCTGTCCTCCAGGGAGTGGAAGGTGATGATGGACAGCCGTCCCTCCGGAGCCAGCAGGCGGATCATGGCGTCGATGGAATGCTCCAGCACATCCAGCTCCCTGTTTAACTCGATCCGTATGGCCTGAAACGTCCGCTTGGCCGGATGGCCTCCTGTGGCCCTGACCTTTGCCGGAATGGCTGCCTTTATAAGCTCTGCCAGCTCCCCGGTGGTCTCGATGGGCTTCTCCTTCCTTGCCCTCACAATATGCTTTGCAATGTTTTTCGCGAAGCGGTCCTCCCCGTAGTCCCGTATGATGCGGTACAGCTCTCCCTCGTCATAGGTATTGACGATGTCCGCCGCCGTGCGGTCCTGCCTGTCATCCATACGCATATCCAGGGGGGCGTCTTCTCTATAGGTAAATCCTCTGGACGGCGTATCCAGCTGGTAGGAGGAGACCCCCAGATCCAGGTAGATGCCGTCCACCTTATCGATATGTAAATCCGCAAG
Organism: uncultured Enterocloster sp.; assembly: GCA_944382045.1. Lineage (GTDB taxonomy): Bacteria > Bacillota > Clostridia > Lachnospirales > Lachnospiraceae > Enterocloster. The sequence goes on from CALWMT010000101.1 coordinate 7,592, forward strand.
TACTTCTTCGATGTTCTCGTAATTGCTTCGCACAATGGATACCTTGTCCGCGAAGGGGATAAGCCGCTCGGAGGCTGCCCGGATGGCGTCCCCATCCTGGTCGATGCCGATAAGCCTTCCGCTTCCCAGCCGCTTGCACACCTCATAGGCATGTCCGCCGCCGCCCAAGGTTCCGTCCACGTAGATGCCGCCGGGCTTGATATTCAGGCTTCCAACCGTCTCGTAAAGGAGTACGGGTTTATGTACAAATCCTTGTCCTTCCATCAGATTCCCAGGCCTTCCATGTGTTCTGCAATTTCTTCCATGTCGTCAAAGGTGTTGGCCGCCGTCCACTTGTCCCGGCTCCAAATTTCAATCCGGCTCCCCACACCTACCAGCACGGCTTCCTTCTCAATCCCGGCAAATTCCCTGAGGACAGCCGGAAGGAGGATTCGTCCCTGCTTGTCGACCTCACAGGTGGTAGCTCCCGCCAGAAGGAAGCGTGAAAACTTACGTCCCGCGGCGTTGGTGAGAGGCAGGGTGCGCAGCTTCTCTTCCAGGGCGGCCCATTCGGAATTTTCATACACAAAAAGGCAGTTATCGAGTCCCTTTGTCACAACAAACTCATCCCCTAACTGCTCTCTGAACTTGGAAGGAACGATCACCCGCCCCTTCGCATCCACTGTATGATTGTATTCACCCATGAACATAGCACATCACCCGCTGTACATCATGGCGGCGAAGGGTTTACGTAAGAGACCCACGGGTAAGCATCCGCAAGCAGATGCCTCCAGGGTCTCCCACTTCAACCACCTAACAACCATCCTTTACCACTTTGCACCACTTTCTACCACTTGTATGTCTATCATAGTACAGAATTTGGGAAATGACAAGGATTTTTTTACGTTTTCCTTAAAAAAAATCTGGCAGTTTTTTCCTTTTTTTTGCTAAAAAAAGACAGTCCCGATGGATTTCGAGACTGTCTACAATATATATGGCTGTTCAATTTTTCAGG
>CALWMT010000102.1 GCA_944382045.1 uncultured Enterocloster sp.
ACCGATTATATCCAAGAATTCCGTCTATCCCGGGCAAAGGACTTTCTGATCAACAGCGAGCTGCCCATAGAAATCATTGGACAGTCTGTGGGATATGACAATCTCAGCTCCTTCTGCCGGGCCTTTAAGCGCCAGACTGCGCTGAGTCCTATACAATATCGAAAGAAATATGCGGATAGTGGGGTTTAAAAAATATAGGAGGCCGGCACGGCCTCCTAAGTGAAATGCCACTATTCTCCCAAAAAGAATCTTGGCAGGAATAGAATAATATCTGGAAAAAATATCATAATAACCGCAACCGCCAAGAAGGACAGGTAAAACGGTACCGTCCTTTTTATAACGGCCGTAGACGGTACTCCCGCAATGGACGCACTCAAGAGCATTGTCAATCCATAGGGCGGTGTCACAAATCCATAGCAGAGTGTTACGACGACCAATATCGCCACATGCAGGGGATCTAAGGCTGCCGCGTTTGCAAGCTCCTGGACGATCGGAAGAAAGATAATGATTGCCGGAATCGCATCCATAAAGCAGCCGAGCAGCAAAAATAGTCCGAACAGGAAAAGCAAGGTCAAATAATGATTTCCATTCACAGGCCCTGAAAGCTCCAAAACCAGTTTGGGAATCTGCAGATACGCCATCATATATCCGAAAGCGCCCGCTCCTGCTGCACAGAACATAGGTCCCGCCATGCTTCTCAATGTTTTTGCTACCAGATCAATAAACTCCTTTTTCCGCACGCTTCCATAAACTACAACTGTGACGATCAGACTGTAAACCGCTGCAATCATACCGCTTTCCGTCGCTGTGAAAATACCGCCCAATACACCCGCAATAATAATCACAGGAACCAGAAGCGCCAAAATTGCGTAGCGGAAGGCTTTCCAGACCTCTCCCAGAGAGGCTCGTTTTTCTCTGAGCTTGATCGATGGGTAACGTTTAGACCAGTGATAAATCGTGAGCATCATAAAAAGCGCTATGCAGACTCCCGGCACAAAGCCTGCCAGAAACATCGCTGCCACGCTGACTCCGCCGTATGCCCCGTAAACCACCATCAGCATGCTTGGCGGAATGATTGGGCCCATTGTTGAGGCACACGCGTTGATGGCTGCCGCCATATCCGCCGGATATCCTTCTTTTTCCATGACAGGTATCATCATGCTTCCCAGAGCCGCCGCGTCCGCATTCGCAGATCCGGAAATTCCTGCCATGATTAGATTCGCCACAACATTTACCTGTCCCAATCCGCCGCGGATGTGGCCTACTAAAGTCGAAGCAAAGCCCACCAGCCGTTCCGTTATCTTTCCGTATTCCATAATATTTCCCACCAGCAAAAATAACGGAATTGCCAAAAGCGTATAGCTGTTGACCATACTATACATCTGCTGAACCATGACAAGCGGCGTAATTCCACACATCAGCCCCGTCACCAGTGCTGAAACACTCAGGCTGACTGCAACCGGAACGCCAATCAGGCAGAGTCCAAAAAAGCTCCCAAACAGCACCAGAATCAGATTCATCTATTTCCCCCCTTTCATCGATTTTAAACAGGTATCTATATCTGTCCCGCAGAAAAACAGCACATAATATTCTATGGAAAAGAATACCATGCAGACAGCACCGACAAAAATACATATGGTGCCGCAAATCATAGGAATACCCGATGGCTGTGATAGACGATGAATCGTATTTAACGCATACTGCCACCCATAAAAACACAGTACGCCTACAAATACAAGTATAATCAAATGGACCAGCAGATCGATTCCCCTGCGCACCGTACCGTGCAGCCGATTGATAATCAGATCAATTGTAAAGTGTGTTCCATGGCGGATCCCAATTGCAGACCCCATAAAGATTGCCCAGACATACGCAAACAGCGCGATTTCCTGGCACCATGAAATAGGATGTGACAATATTCTTGCCGATACGTCTAGCAAAACAGCAGAAACAAATACTACAATTGCGGTTCCGCCAATAACGGAAAGTATTTTTTCCAGGCTATTTCCTATTGTTACAAGAAAAAGTATCGCTGAACGTTTATTTTTTGGTATACCCTCCACTGACATATACCTCCTTTGTCTGCATATCCTATGCTGTATTATCGCAATTCATTGATTCGATTTAATATTTCCGTACAGCCAAGATCAGCTGCTATTCCTTCATGAAGAGGCGTAATGAGTGCTTTCCAGGGCTCTATATCGATTTCGATGAAGGTAACTCCCTCCTCCTGCAGCTGCGCCTGATATTCTGCATCTATCTCTAATTGATACTGCAGAGAATACGCTCCCGTCTCCTTAGCTGCCTCATAGATCGCATCGACATACTCTTCTGGAAGCCCGGACAGCGTCTGTTCCGCAGCCCACAACTCTGTTACAAGCCATTGATGCTCTGTCATTGTCACATAAGGGGCTACCTCATTATGCTTCGATGCGGCATAAGAAGAGAATGTATTTTCTGCCCCATCTACCATATGCGTCTGCAGCGCTGAGTACACCTCACTGAAGGCAACGGTTGTCGCATTCGCTCCCAATGTATTCCATACCTCTGTATCCACTGCAGATGGCATTACTCTTATTTTCATCCCCTTCAAATCGTCCAGATTCTCTACAGGGGTAGTGGTGTACAGATGGCGCATTCCATTTCCCATTAAATTCAGAAGCTTGATATTCAAATTCTTAGCATCTATCATTTCCGTGTACATATCAAAAATCTGCTCGTCATCTGCTGCGCGGGCAATGTGCTCCTCGTCATCAAAAAGATAGCATACTCCTAAAAACCCCAGCTCAGGAACAATCGCCGCTGTATTCGCTCCATTTGCCATGAGAAAATCAAGCGTTCCCATCGAACAGCTTTCCAGCATTGTTGCCTCATCACCCAGCTGTCCATTGGGGAATATATCAATTTGCACATCCCCATTTGTCTTTTCTGCAACCAGATTCGCAAAATACTCACATGTGTCATTAAAGGGGTGATCCGGTGCCTGGGAATGGCCCATACGGAATGTATAAGATGCATCCCCCGCAGCATCCGCATTCGCTTCTGCCTCACCGCTGTTTTCTGCCGCCGTCTGCGCCGCTTCTGTTGTCTGCGGAGCCTGCTCAGCCGCGCACCCAAACAAAATCATAGATACCACACCACTCATCAAAATAACCAAATGTTTTTTCATATGACCCCTCCTAATATAACAATTTCTGCACTCTCCACACGTCCTTATACTTTCTTCGATAGAGTCCTTCCATGTAATAGTAATCCCCATATTCCGCAGATTCATCAATACCAGAGCCGTGCGGATAATCTACAACCGCGTGCTCAATCAGTCCATATCTTTCTAAATCCTTATACAAGCACTTCTCTGTCTCCGCATATAAAATTGCATCCGCCCTGCTTCCCCACAAGTCTGCTGCTTCCTTATTATTTTTAATGTAAAACAGCTCCGCGATTAATGCCATTCCGGAAGCCGCTATAGAAGCTGCCGAAGCATCGATCGGCATTTCCTGGTTATTTTGGAATGTAAAATCCCAGGCTGGAAGCTTGTCTTCATTTAAATGCCCCCAGTAATATTCTGCCAGGCGAACTGCCGTATCGAAAAATTCTTCCATTCCTGTATAACGATATAGGTTGGCAAAGCCATATAATGCCCACGCCTGCCCCCTGCTCCAACAGGATTCTGCACTATATCCCTGATGCGTATCTCCTGAAATTCGGAATTCCGTATCCCACTTTACAACATGGTAGGTAGAATAATCCTTCCGTACTGCGTATTTCTGAATATTTCTGGCAACCCCAACGCAGATTTCCTTTCTTATCGGGTCATCCAGTCTTTCTCCAGAGATCCAAAGAATCGGGAGATTCATCACAGTATCTACAATAGAAATCCCCTCATAGCCGGAATCCGCCCATGCCTGTATAAGGCCTGTCTCAGGTACATACTGACGCAGCATATTTTCCGCCCCTGCATGAATGAGAGGAAGGAACTCAGGATCCTTTGTAATTCGATACCCCAACACACAGCTGGGTCCAAAAATGAATCCCTGGTCATGAGTCGTACAATCATCCATGCGGCATTTTAGGCGCATCGCCCATTGCTTCGCCTCTTTTTTCAGATCCTCGTCTCCTGTCTCCAAAGCGTCCAGCCACAGCTGGCCTGTCCAAAAGCCGCCCGTCCAGTGGCCGTTTTGGTTGATCAGCCACTGCGCATTCTTTGTAATATGCGGAAATCCTGTTAATGTCCGCTTCATATAATCTATTTTTTTCAGACCCTTATCGTACGCCTGAATAAAGCTTTGATCCACCTGCATCTCTCCTTTTCATTTTCAACCAGGTTGCTTTTTTAATTTTTTTATTATAGAATGAATTCACGCTATACATAAATTATAATGATAGAAGCAGTGATCTTATGTGTCAACAAGCACAAAAACGAGGGAATTATGAGAAAAATTTTGTCTGAAATACGAAAGAGCACGTTATTTTCCAACGTTACTGACGAAGAAATTTTGAATTTTATACAACTGCATCCATGTAAGCTTGTGAATTACAAAAAAAATGACTGCATCATCACCCGCGAAGAGCTATCCCGAAAGATCGGTGTTGTGCTTGACGGTTCCCTGGGCATATATTCTGACAGCTTCTACGGGGGACATACACTGATTGGCATCGGAGATCGGCATTATCTGTTCGGATTTATTGCAGCATTTTATAATAATTCCCACTCTATAACCTCTCTCTACTGCCGTGAGCCATGCCGCATTGCTTATTTTGAAATCAAAGATAATCTGACCGCTGTGGATTTTATCAAAACCACCTCCCCTCAGATTCTATCCAATATTTATGCTATACTAACCAAGCATATCAAGGATGATTTTGACCGGATGCACCTGGTCAGCTCCAGCTTTGTGTCCACCAAGCTGGCTCGATACCTCTTATATTTATATGCAGAAACTGGCCGCAGCAATGTTGATTTGCGCATGAACCGAACAGAGCTGTCCAATTTTCTTGGAATATATCGGACTTCCTTGTCTCGTGAATTAAAGCATATGGAACAGCAGGGTATTATTTCTTATGGCCAGCGCACTGCAACCATATTAAATCTGCAGGCCTTGATCGATATTGAAAATCAAAGCTATGAAACCGGGGTGTAATATCTTAAAGAGACATTCCCCCATTATAAATACTATGATAGAAACGGAGAATCCATCGATGAGAAATCAATCCTTCAATGAGGTAAAGCACCACATCCGCCAAGGCCGCGCCGTCCTCGGCATAGAGCTTGGCTCCACCACCATCAAGGCCGTCCTCCTGGGGCCGGACCACATGCCGGCGGCCTCCGGCAGCCACAGCTGGGAGAACCAGTTTGCAGACGGCATCTGGACCTATTCTCTGGATGCCATATGGGCAGGAATTCAAGATGCTTATAAGAAGCTGTGCCAGAATGTGCAGAAAAGCTATGGGGAGGAGATCCGCTCCCTGGCCGCCATCGGCATCAGCGCCATGATGCACGGCTATATGGTCTTTGATCGGGAGGGAGCGCTCCTTGTCCCCTTCCGCACCTGGCGCAACACCATGACGGAGGAGGCCTCCCGAAGGCTGACAGAATACTTTGATTATCCCATTCCCCAGCGCTGGAGCATCGCCCACCTATACCAGGCAATTTTGAACCGGGAGCCCCATGTGCCGGATATCGACTACATGATCACCTTAGAGGGCTATGTGCACTGGATGCTCACAGGCCGGAAGGTGCTCGGCATCGGCGACGCCGCAGGCATGTTTCCTGTAGACACCCACAGCCGGGACTTTGACCGCACACGAATCCAGCGCTTTGACGAGCTCACCGCCGGGGAGCATCTTCCCTGGAAGCTGGCAGACATTCTCCCCCAGGTGCTCACCGCAGGGGAAGAAGCCGGAAGCCTTACCGAGGCCGGAGCAGCCCTCTTAGATCCCAGCGGCACCCTGGAGAGCGGCATCCCCCTGTGTCCGCCTGAGGGAGACGCCGGAACCGGCATGGCCGCCACCAACAGCGTCCGTGCCCGCACGGGAAATGTGTCTGCGGGAACCAGCATTTTTGCCATGGTCGTATTGGAGCAGGGCCTTAAAAGGGTGCACCCGGAGATCGACCTGGTGACCACCCCGGCCGGCCTCCCTGTGGCCATGGTCCACTGCAACAACTGTACCTCCGACCTCAACGCATGGGTGGGCCTTTTCCGGGAATTCGCGCAGAACGCCGGCCTGTCCTTGGATGACAATGCTCTCTTTGGCCTGCTCTTTGAAAAGGCGCTGGAGGGCGATAAGGACTGCGGCGGCCTCTTTGCCTGCAATTACCTCTCAGGCGAGCACATCACCGGCTTTGAGGAGGGACGCCCCCTCTTTGCCCGCCGGCCGGACAGCCATTTCAATCTGGCCAACTTTATGCGGACAAATCTATTCGCCTCCGTGGCCACGCTGAAAACCGGCCTGGACATCCTCGTCCAGGAGGAGCAGGTGCCTCTGGAGCGTCTGTCCGGCCACGGCGGACTATTTAAGACAAAAAATGTGGGGCTTGCGGTGATGACCGCAGCCGCCGGTGTGCCCGTGTCTGTGCTGGAGACCGCCGGGGAGGGAGGCGCCTGGGGCATTGCCCTTCTGGCCTCCTATATGCTGGAGAGAGAGAATGGGGAAGCTCTTGAGGATTATCTGGATCAAAGAATTTTTGCAGGAAAGCATGCAGATCAGGCAGAGCCGGATCCGGAGGATGTGAAGGGATTTGCCGCGTTCATGGAGCGCTTTTCCAAAGGTCTCCCCATCGAGCGGGCAGCCGTGTCCTGCCTGACCGCGGAAGACGGCAGCAGCGGGAGCTGATACCCCCGCCGCTCATTTTAAAACAACCCAAAAACCCCGATGAGGCCTGTCATAATAATCATGCTTCCGATAATAGAAATGCTGTTGGCACAGCTTGCCAGGCCCTCGTCGCCTCCGCACATTCCCGTGTAAGCCGGGGCAATGGCGCTTATGGGGCCAAAGCACACCAGGACCAGGGTCTGGCGGATCACAAGCTCAAAGGGGAGCAGGAAATATATGCCGCAGGACAGAAGCACTGCGAACAGATATCTCCAGGCCAGTATCTTAAAAATTTCACTCAGATACGCCCGCTTTAGCTCCAGATGAAACAAAAGCCCCAGCATGAGCATGGCGGTAAAGGGATTGGCCGCAGAGATAGGGCTGATAAATGTGAGCACCTGCTCCGGAATCGGCACATGGGCCAGAGACAGGGCAAACATCACCACATACGTCATCAGCGGCGGACTTGTCACAAGCCGCTTGGCAAAATGCCCCATATTGATGCCATTTTTGCTGCCAGAAACATATTCCGACACAAAGGCGTAGGAGCCGCCCGTGCACACCACGCTGTTTCCCACGTCGAAGACACAGGCCGTCACGCTCCCGATGGCCGGAAGAAAGCTCTGAATAAAGGGAAGGCAGAAGCTTCCGATATTGTAGGCCGGCAGGGTCAGCATATACAGCGCCTGCCGGCCCTTTCCATCCCTGCGGGTCAAAAATGCGCCGAAGCCCATCATAAGCACGTCCACCGCCACACCCAAAACCGCAATCACCACAAAGGAGGTCTGTATTGACGGAATCGCCGCAAAATTCACAATGATCGCGGCGGGAAGGGTGATATTGATCATAAGCTTTTTCACCACATCCCCCGCGTCCGCCGCAATCCACCTTTTCTCCTTCAGAAAAATGCCAATCCCTATGATAAAAGCCAGGGAGGCCGCACGCAGCAGCACTGCTCCCATTTCCTTGCACCACCCCGCAGGCACCAGCCTGCGGCCTTTCTTCTATAAATTTGCTTCCGGCAGCGCCCACATCCCAGCCCGTAATTTGCTTCCGGCAGCGCTCACATCTCAGCTCGAGCAAAGGCCGGCGAATACTTCGCCGCCAGCCGTACAGCCTCCTCCATGCTCACCGCCCCAGCAGTCCCAGTTCCCGCAATATCGAATGCCGTGCCCTGATCCACTGAGGTTCTGAGAATCGGCATGCCATTTGTGATCGCGATGGTTCTGTCAAAATCCAGCGTCTTCGCCGCGATATGGCCCTGGTCATGATACAGGGACAGCACGCTGTTGTACTTCCCCTGCCTGCACTGGTGGAATACAGAGTCCGCGCCGACAGGCCCTGCCACATCATAGCCCATTTCCTGAAGGGCCCGGACCGCCGGCTCCACCTCTCTTACCTCCTCGTCACCAAACAGCCCATGCTCCCCGCTGTGTGGGTTGAGACCGGCCACAGCCATGGTGCCGCCGGATACGCCCAGGCGCGCCAGCGCTTCGCTGCAGCGCCTTACATAGTCAATGATCCGGTCCTTCTTTATCATCTCCAGCATCTGGCGCAGGGACACGTGGCGGGTCAGGAAAAAGATCCGCATGCCGTTGGTCTCAAACATGGTCAATGGATCCTCGGTCCCCGTGAGGGCGCCAAAAATCTCCGTGTGGCCGATATAGGGCACGCCCGCCGCGTGGAGGGCCTCCTTGTTGATCGGCGCAGTGCACACAGCGTCCGCCTCCCCGGCA